>JAICLH010000024.1 GCA_025927495.1 Gemmatimonadaceae bacterium | reverse complement strand
GCTCGGCTCGCACCTCGTGGATGCGCTTTATGTGCTCGACGAGCCGTCGATCGGGTTGCATCCGCGCGACGTCGGCCGGCTGCTCGCGCTGCTCGCTCGCTTGCGCGACGCCGGCAACACGGTACTCGTGGTGGAGCATGATCTCGAGGCCATCCGCGCCGCGGACTTCATGGTCGAGCTGGGCCCGGCGAGCGGCGAGCGCGGCGGACAGGTCGTGTTCGCCGGCCCGATATCGCGCGCGGCCGCGAGTCCGCTCACCGGCGGCTACCTCACCGGCTCGCGCGCCATCACCGTCCCGGCCGAGCGCCGTCCGTTAGGCCCGCGGTGGATCGGCGTGACCGGTGCGCGCGAGCACAACCTGCGCGGTGTGTCGGTGCGCTTTCCGTTAGGCGCGCTCACCGTCGTCACCGGCGTGTCGGGGAGCGGCAAGAGCACGCTCGTCCACGACATCCTGTACCGCGCGCTCGAAGCGCGTCTCCACGGCGAGGACAGCGCCAAGCGCCATCTGGGCGAACGTGCCGGCGAGCTCGAGGCGCTCACGGGGTGGGACGCGCTCACCGACGTCGTCCTTGTCGACCAGAGTCCCATCGGCAAGACCCCGCGCTCCAATCCCGTCACCTACGTGAAAGCGTTCGACGAGATCCGCCGGATCTTCGCCGACCAGCCGCTCGCGCGCAAACGCCGCTATACGCCCGGCACCTTCAGCTTCAACGTGCGCGGCGGGCGCTGCGAAACCTGCGAGGGCGCCGGACATCTGCAGGTCGAGATGTTGTTCATGGCCGACGTCTACATCCCGTGCGACGACTGCGGCGGCCGCCGCTTCAAGCCGGAGGTGCTCGACGTCCGTGTCAACGGCAAGAGCATCCACGATGTCCTGGAGCTCACCGTCGACGAGGCGATTCGCTTCTTCCCCCGCGAAGAGAAGCTCGGTCAGGCGCTGTGGCAGCTCCAACAGGTTGGACTCGGCTACCTCCGGCTCGGCCAACCCGCGCCGACGCTGTCGGGCGGTGAAGCCCAACGCATCAAGATCGCGCGCGAGTTGACTAACGCAGGCCGCACGGCCGGGCGCAAGCTGTACATCATGGACGAGCCGACCACCGGCCTCCACCTCGACGACATCCGCAAGCTCCAGCGCGTCTTCGAGCGCCTCCTCGACAACGGGCACACCTTGCTCGTGATCGAGCATAACCTCGACGTGATCAAACTCGCGGATTGGATCATCGACCTCGGTCCCGAGGCGGGCGACCGCGGCGGTCGCGTGGTGGCGATGGGACGCCCCGAAGAGGTTGCGGCGGTCGACGCGTCGCACACGGGCCGTTGGTTGCGCACCGTGCTCCCGGTTCGCGCGCGCGTCGCATCCCCGCCTCGCGAGGACGACGCTTTCGCGCACCATGCCGCCTCGTAAGTCATCGGTGCCGTTGACTTCGCCCTCCGCCGACGCGAAATTTTTGGTTTCGCACACGCAAGCGTGCGATTCATTGATCCCGAGTAGCTCAGGGGTAGAGCAGCCGGCTGTTAACCGGCGGGTCGGGGGTTCAAATCCCTCCTCGGGAGCTCCGCTGGAACTGCGCGACGCCGTGCATCGCGCAAGGTCCACACGCGACAAAGGCCGCCCTCTCAGGCGGCCTTTGTCATCGTGCTCTGTGCGCCGGCGCGCGGGAGGGAGGCGGACGCTAGCTCAGCGCGCGAATCGACCGCCGGAGACGTTGGCGCGTGCGGTCGATGTGGCCGCCGAACCATTCGACGGCGCGCCGTTCGACATCACCAGATCGGCGTGCGTCGCTCCCGGAGTGGGAGGAATCTCGGTGGGGAACGCCCCCATGCATGCGGCTGCGAACAGGGGCAGCACGACGAACATCGCCGTGCGAATGGTGCGAGGGACGCGCATGTCGACGCTCCTTGAATGGAGTTGGTCGGCGGCCCGACTGGCGTGGCGCCTCTCGCGCCGTAGCCTCGTGGCTTTGCGTCGCCGGCTTTCGCCGGTTTTGCCCTTGTCGCGACGGCCGTCGAGCCGCGCGATCATGCCGTGTGGCACCACACCTGGGTGCTGCATTCGGGGGACGAGTGGACGCGTCGCCGCGTTTCGTGTGTCGATGCGCGTCGCGACTCGACGTCACGCGCTGCCGAAAATATGTTTACGGTCCTTTTTACCGGAGCGGCGTTCGCTCCTCGAACGCGCGCGAGCGCGGGGATATTCTGGACATGCCATCCAAGCGTGATGCTGCCCGCGCCGCGCAGGGGCCGTGGGTCGGCGTGATCATGGGGAGCAAGAGCGACCTCGAGCACCTGCAGCCCGCCGTCGATCTCCTAACGGAGCTCGAGATCCCCCACGAAGTGCGCATCGTCTCCGCGCACCGCACGCCGCACTGGATGGCCGAATACGCCGGCACGGCCGAACGGCGCGGGCTCGAGGTGATCATCGCCGGCGCCGGCGGCGCCGCCCATCTGCCGGGCATGGTATCCGCGCACACCATACTGCCCGTGTTAGGCGTGCCGGTGCCGGCCACCATGCTCAACGGTCTCGACGCGCTGCTCTCCATCGTGCAGATGCCCAAGGGCGTTCCGGTCGGGACGCTCGCGATCGGGAAGCCCGGCGCTGCCAACGCGGCGCTCCTCGCGGCGGCGATCGTCTCCGGCAGCCGCCCCGACGTCCGCGAACGCCTGCGCGCCTGGCGCGACGCCCGCACGCGCGAGGTGCGCGAGCAGGAGGCCCGGTCGTGACGAGCATCCTGCCCGGCTCGACGTTGGGCATTCTGGGCGGCGGACAGTTAGGCAGAATGGTGACGCTGGCCGCGCGCACGCTCGGCTACCACGTCGTGGTGCTCGACCCCGATGCGCACTGCGCCGCCGGCGCGGTCGCCGACCGCGTCATCGCGGCGCGATTCGATGACGTCGACGCCGCCGTCGAGCTCGCGCGCGCGTGCGACGTCGTCACCGTCGAGATCGAAAAAATCGGGATCGCATCGCTCGAGGCCGCGGCACGTATCGTACCCGTTCGTCCGGGCGCACACGTGCTCGACATGGTGCAGGATCGCGCGCGCCAAAAAGATTGGCTCCGGAGCAGCGGATTCCCGGTCGGTCCGTACTGGACCGTGCATACGGCTGCGGAGCTGGCAGCAGCCGCCGAGCACGCCGGCCCCGACGCGTTCGTGAAAGCGACCACCGGCGGCTACGACGGCCGCGGCCAGGTGCGCCTCGCCGGGCCCGCGCACGCCGACGACGCCTGGCGTGCGTTAGGCGCGCGCCCGTGCGTCCTCGAGCGCGCGCTGCCGCTCGAGCGCGAGATCTCGGTCCTGGTCGCGCGACGGCCCGGTGGGCAGACCGTCGTCTATCCGCCGGCCTGGAACCATCATCACGAGGGCGTCCTCGACTGGTCGGTGATTCCCGCGCCGGTCGACGCCGATGTCGCCGCGCGCGCCGCCGCCATCGGCACCGGCATCGCCGAGTCGCTCGACGTCGTCGGGCTGCTCGTCACCGAGATGTTCGTGTTAGGCGACGGCACGATCACGGTCAACGAGCTCGCGCCGCGCCCGCACAACAGCTTTCACCACACCGAGCTCACCGTGATCACGAGCCAGTTCGAGCAAGCCGTGCGCGCGGTCTGCGACCTTCCGCTCGGCTCGCCCGATGTCGTGCGACCCGCCGCGATCGCCAATCTCTTCGGCGACCTCTGGACCGGCGGAGTCACGCCTCGCTGGGACGCCGCGCTCGCCCTCCCCGGCGTGCGCGTGCACCTCTACGGCAAGTCGCCCCGCCCGGGTCGCAAGATGGGCCACCTGGGCGCGGTGGGCGACACACCCGACGCTGCCGTCGCACTGGCCATCGAAGCGCGCCGCCGCCTGCGCGACGCGACGCGGGCGGCGAACACGAGCCCCCTACCTGACGCCTAACGGTCGCGGCGCGCCGGACCGATCAGCCAGCGCGCCGTCGCACGCGCCACCACGATGCCCTCCGCATCCCGTATGTCCGCGGTGAAGTCGTGCTCGCGCTCCTCGGTCGCGTCCACCGCCGGAGCGTGACATTCGGCCGTGAGCGTGCCACGCGCCTTTTTCAGAAACGCGATCGACAGGTTCGTGACGATCCCGCGCGCACCGTCCGGCAAACCCACGATCATCGCCAGCCCCGACGTCACCTCGGCGAGATTCATGAGCGCCACCGCGTGCACGGAGCGCAGGTGGTTTCGCACACCGCGCCGATCGCGCATCACCACGCGCGCGTAACCCGGCCGCAGCTCCTCGACGCGCGGGTGAATGGTGCCCGTGTACGGCACCATGCCTCCCAGGATGGTGGCGAACATCCACTTACCGCCTGGCTTGCCACTCAATTGCTCCCACAGCGTGCGCAGACGCACGCCCGGTGCGGTTGGCATGGAGGCTCCGTTAGCGCGCCGCGTCCACCAGATGCGTCCCGATGACGCCGTATTCCTTGTCGAAGTGATGGCCGCCCGGCATCGCCATCACGGTCACCCCGTGCACATTCGCCACCGACGGACACGCGCTTTCCGACTCGTCCGTACCGAACACGCACAGCACGCGCACGCCTGCCGCCGCCAACTTCTCGATCTCCGGCACCGTCATGAGATCGTCCTTGCGTTTCTTGTTCGAGATGAGGTCGATGAGATGGAACTTGAAGTTTGCGTTGGGCGCGGCGCCGAGCAATGCCATCGCGCGCACGCGCCGCAGCAGCTCGGGCGGCAGCCGGCTCGCCATGAACGGCAGCACGTCGGCGCCGCGTGAGTAGCCCACGAGGATGAGGCTGTCGGCACCGTACTGCGCCAGGTAGTGCCGCGCGATCCACGCCAGATCGCTCGACGCGCCGTCCGGATCGCGCTGGGTCGAGAAATAGGAGCGCGAATCGAGCCCTACCACCGCGATCCCGTGCGCCGCGAGCGAGTCGGCGAGTTCCTTGTCGATCGCCGCCCAACCGCCATCGCCCGACAGCATCACCGCCATGGTGCGCGATCGTGTGCCGCGCGGCGCCACCTCGTGCAACGGCAGATGCGCGGTGTCGCGCACCGCGGTCAGCGCGGGAAACCGCTCGGGACGTGCAGCGCTGCGCGGCGCGGCCGCCGCCAAAATGACGGCGGCCGCCGCGACGACCGTGCCCGCGCGAATCGGATCGCCCACGCGACAGCCCAGCAGCCCAACTGCGTTAGGCCGCCGGGCCGCACCCCGTCACGGCGACGACGTGGGAGGAATGGTGAGCGTCACATCCTCTCCCGGCTGGATGGTGATCTGCTCGCTGACCGGCGAACGATTCCCGGCGATCGGCCGCGCCAGGAACCGCACCTGCTGCATGCCGCCCACCAGAAAGCCCGGCAGCTTGAACCTGCTCTTTCTCACCCCGACGGCCGTGCCTAACCGAATCCGCTGCCCGCCCGAGATCGCATAAATGTCCATGTCCGTGAACCCTTGATTGTCCACGTTCACGTACGTGTCGGGCTGCGGACCGTTCGACGCCGGCGGCACGTGATGCGCGCACGCCGACAGTGCCAGTGCCAACCCTGCGCCCGCCAAGAACAGCCATGTGCGTCGCACCGTATCCTCCCGGCCCATGAGCCTTGCTGCGTCGCGCTGCGTGCCGGCGCCCAATCGGTGGCATCGCCTCACGTGCCAGCGTACCATTCGTACCCGCGATCACTCCAATACCCGCCGTTGCGCTCGGCCATGAATTCCACTCGCGTCAGGTACTTCGTGCACTTGTAGCCGAGCTTGATTGGCGAGTGCAAACGCGCCGGCGCGCCGTGGCCTGGACCCAGTAAATGTCCGTCCAACCCGTACGCTACCAGCGTCTGCGGATGCAAAGCGCTGGCCAGATCCCAACTTTCGTGATAGTCCGAGTCAAACGACGCAAAATCAACGTACTGTGCCTCGGGCTTCATGCCCACACGGTGCGCGAGCTCACTAACGCGAACGCCCGTGTACTCGACCACCGCTGTCCACCCTTCGACACAATAATGGTTCACCCGTTGGGTCACCGACGGGAGCGACTGCAGCGCTGCTAACGACAGCCGCACCGGATTGTCCACGAGGCCCGTCACCTCCAACGACCACGCGCCGCGCTCGGCCTCGTTCCATACCGGCACGCGATCCGACACGAAGTACTTGGGATACGCCGCACCTGCGAGCGCCGCGGTGCCGTAGTCCATCGACCGGTGCCGGAACAACGCGCGTTCGACTTTCTCGTTCCACCGCTCGGCAGCGCGCAGCGCCGGCCGCGCGCTTCGCGGTCCCTCGGAGTCGCACGCCAGCCACAGAGCCGACGCAACCGAAAGCGCGGACAACTCGATGAAACGCCGACGCCTCACGGTTGCGTCTCTCCCGATGCTTTCGCATTCGTTGTGCGCCGCGGCGGCAGCAAGTGGTAGAACGGTCGCGCGTTTCTCTCCTCTGGTGACAACCGTTCATCGTAGTTGCCCGTGATCATCGACGTCAGCGAATAGGGGTCGACGGCGAAAATCATGAACACGTGGGTCACGGCCAACACCACCAGCAGCACCATCGAGAGGAAATGCCAGTAGCGCGCCCACACGTAGCCGCCTAACAGGTCGGTGAGTAACCCCAACTGCACCGGTTTCCAGATCGCGAGACCGGTGATGACCGACGCCACGCCCACTACCGGCAGCGCAAAGTACGTGGCCCGTTGCAGCACGTTGTGCTTCCCCTGGCGTGGATGATCGCGCCGGGCGAACGCGTAGAACTTGAACATCTCCCACCCATCACGCAGGTCGCCGCGCCGCGGCACAAGATCGCGCCATTCACCGTGCAGATAGATGAATCCAAGGTACACGAGCCCGTTCAACACCAGCACCCACATCGCCGCGAAGTGCCAGTTGCGCGCGCCGGCCAACCATCCGCCGAATGTGAGCCAACTCGGAATCGCCTTATTCGCGAAGGGATAGCAGCAGAACGTGTCGCCGCGCCGCGCGAATGCCGGATACGCGTTGAAGATGCGCAAGCCGCTTCCCACCATGACGATCAGCGCGACCACATTCACCCAATGCGTGACGCGCACGACCCAGTGATGTCGCTTCACCAAACCTCCTCGTCGCGTTCCACCGCGCTCGCCCAACGCACGGTGTGCCGGACCCAACCTATTCTAGCGGCGCACGCCACGAAAGCCGCTCAGGCTCGCAAAGTTCCGCCGTTTGCCGACGCAGGCATCATGGCCTTTGGTGACTCGCCACTCGTTCCGCGGTGCCGACAGTCTCTTATACACCGCTCACCGCGCGCTGCTCGCACTCAGTCATCGTTGATCGGTTCTCCCCGCGCGCTACCGGACGGGACATATTGCGCCATGTCCGAGCCTGGACTCCTCCCCGACCTCCTGATCCTGTTTGCGCTGAGCGTCGTTGCGGCGCTCGCATTTCATCGACTCAGGCTTCCGCCGATCGTCGGATTTCTGATCACGGGTGTCATCTCGGGACCGTATGGGTTCGGCCTCATCCGAAACATCACGGATGTCGAATCCCTCGCCGAGATCGGCGTCGTCCTGCTGTTGTTCACGGTCGGACTCGAGTTCTCGCTACAGCACCTTGCGCGGCTGCGGCGCTTTCTGTTCATCGGCGGCGCACTGCAGGTCGGCGTGACCATCGCCGTCACAGCCGCCCTCGCGCACTTGCTCGCCGTCGCCTGGCCGGTCGCGATTTTCCTCGGCATGCTCGTCGCGTTGAGCAGCACGGCCATCACGCTGCGCCTGTACGGAGAGCGAGGCGAGCTCGATACCCCATTCGGCAAGGCCGCGCTCGGCATCCTGATCTTTCAGGACCTGTGCGTCGTGCCGATGATGCTCCTCACGCCCGCGCTCGCCGGCGGCGCCCGCAATCCGACGAGCCTCGTACGCACGCTGCTCGAGGCCGCGCTGTTCATCGCCGCCACCATCGTCGCGGCGCGTCTGGTGGTCCCGCGAATCTTACATCTCGTCGCTGCGACGCGCCGCCGCGAAGTCTTCCTCCTCACGATCGTCCTGTTCTGCCTCGGCACCGCGTGGGCGTCGGCGCGGGTCGGTCTCTCGCTCGCGTTAGGCGCATTCATCGCCGGCATCGTGATCGCCGATTCGGAGTACAGCCAGCAAGCCCTGAGCGACGTCGTCCCGCTCCGGGAAGTCTTCAACAGCCTGTTCTTCATTTCCATTGGCATGTTGTTCGACATTCGCACCGTCGGCCGGTCGCCGGTGCTCATTCTGTGCGCCATCGCCACAGTCATCGCCGTAAAAGTCGTGGTCACCGGCGGCGCATCGCTCGCGCTGGGACAATCGCTGCGTCCGGCACTCGCCACCGGACTTGGACTCGCGCAGATCGGAGAATTCTCCTTCGTGCTCTCGGCGGCCGGCATGTCAGCCGGCCTGCTCGACGAGCGACTCGATCAGCTCTTCCTCGCCGTCGCTGTCGGGACCATGGCGCTCACACCCGCGCTCATCGACGTGGCGCCTCGTGCCGGCGCCTGGCTCGAGCGACGCACGCCTAACCGTTGGCGCCCGAGCCAGGCCAGTGCACCGATACCTGGCGACGCACCCGTTGGCGACCACGTCATCATCGTCGGCTTCGGATTCAACGGCCGCAACCTGGCGCGCGTGCTCCGCGACGTTGGCATCGCGTACCGGGTGATCGATTCCAACGCCACCACCGCGCGCCAGGAGCGGCGTCAGGGTGAGCCGGTGCTGTACGGCGACGCGTCGAGCGCCGAGATCCTCCACCACGCCGGCGTCGAGCGCGCGCGCGTGTTGGTGATTGCGATCTCCGACATCGCCGCGACACGCGCCACCGTCGCGAACGTACGGCGACTCAATCCGAACGTCCATGTGATCGTGCGCACCCGGTACATGCGCGAGATCGGATCGCTGGTGAAGTTAGGCAGCGGTGAGGTCGTACCCGAGGAATTCGAGACCGCGATCGAGGTGTTCACGCGCGTACTGCGCCGCTATCTCGTTCCGCGCGACGTCATCGAGCGCGAAGTGCGTAGCGTGCGCAGCCAGTACGACGACATGTTCCGCCCGCTACCCGACATCGGCGTCCGCGTGGAAGACCTGAGCCGCTTTCTCACCGACGTCACGCTGGTCGTCATGCGCGTCGAACCCGGAGCGCCCGCAACGGGCGAGCCCTTGTCCGATGTCCGCTTCCGGGAGCGCAGCGGTGCGACCATCGTGGCCATCCAACGCGACGGCGGTGGACTCGTGGTGAGCCCCAGCGGCGACGAAGTCCTGCACCCGGGCGACACGATTCTCGCGATGGGACGAACCGATCAACTCGAGCGCGCCGCCACGCTGCTGCGGCAACGCGTTACCGCATGAGCGGCGCACCCATTCTGTATATTGCGTCGTGCCACTGATTCCTCTCGTCGGCCACCGCGAGCTTCGCCGCCAATTCACGGACGCGATTGCGCGCGACAGCCTGCCGGCCAGCCTCTTTTTTCACGGGCCTCGCGGCGTCGGAAAACAGCGGCTCGCACTTTGGTTAGGCCAATATCTCCTCTGCAGTGGTCCGGCCAACGGCCCGCGACCCTGCGGGAAGTGCAACAACTGCCGCTTCGCGGAGTTGTTCGCGCACCCGGATTTGCGCTGGTTCTTTCCGCGTCCGCGCTCCGAGTCCGATGCCAGCGCGTCAGATCTCCTCGACGACATTGCCGAGGCGCTCAGCGATCGACTCAAAGCCGACGGCCTTTATGCTCCGCCCTCCGGCACGGAAGGCATCTATGTCGCGAGCGTTCGCGCGCTCGTCCAGCTCGCGGCACAAACGCCGGCTTTGGCCAAGCGAAAAGTCTTGATTATCGGTGACGCCGAGCGCATGGTGCCCCAAGAGGGCTCGGAGATCGCCGCCAACGCGTTCCTCAAATTGCTCGAGGAGCCGCCGGCCGACACGACGATCATACTCACCACGAGTGAACCCGGCGCACTGCTGCCAACCATCCGCTCGCGCGTAGTCGCCGTGCGTGTCCCGCTTCTTCCCGAGCGTGATGTACGCGAGCTGATCGAGATGCCAAGCTTCGCGGCCGCCCTCGATGAGACCGATTTGCCGAAATCTTTGAACGAGCGCGTTCGTCTCGCCGCCGGAGCGCCCGGCACGTTGCTCGGCGCGCAAACGAGACGCGACGCAATGGCAACGGCGGCTGCGCTGCTCCAAGCAGCCGACGGTTCGCTCTCTGCGCCCGATCGCGTCAAAGTAGTTATGAGCCTCGGCGCGTCTCGGTCGCGCGGCCCGTTCACCGATGCACTCGACGCGCTCACAGCAATGCTGCGTGAGCGTGCGCGCGGCGCACTCGGTCGCGGTGATTCCCCTGGCGCGCTGGCCGCCGCGCGTGCCATCGACGTCGTGCTCGAGGCGCGCTTGCGTGCGAACGGGAACGTCAGCCCACAGCTTCTCGCGTCGCACTTGGTGCGAGAGCTCCGAGGCCGGCTCTTATGAAAAAGCTCTCACACGTGGACAGCTCGGGCGCGGCACGCATGGTGGATGTAGGCGCCAAGCCGGTCTCCGAGCGTTTCGCCCGCGCCACGGGTTCGATCCGAATGAAGCCCGACACGTACAGGGCGATTCAGCAAAACGCCTTGGTCAAGGGCGATGTGCTCGGTGTGGCAAGAATTGCCGGAATAATGGCTGCCAAGCGGACCTCCGAGCTAATTCCGCTCTGCCACCCGATTTCCCTGACCGACGTTCAGGTGACGCTGACATTGGACGAATCCTTGCCTGGCGTCACGTGTGAGGCGACCACGCGTACAAATGATCGCACCGGTGTCGAAATGGAGGCCATCACGGCGGTGGCTGTGAGTCTGACCACCGTCTATGATATGGCCAAATCGATAGATAGGGCCATGACAATTACTGACATCCGATTATTAGAAAAGGACGGCGGACGCTCTGGACATTTTGTGAACTCCTAACGGCACGTCCGTTGCCCTACCTGGGCGACCAAGTAGGCGTGGTACAGTAGTACCGGTCGCACAATCTCCAACAGGAGAACCCTAGTGCACGGCAGACAGCAGAGTTACGTCTATCGCGGTGATCGGGTTCGCCGCAACGAGCGGATCAAGAGGCTGCTGCTCGTTGCCGGTTTGGCGGTTTCGGTCGCCTTGATTCCTCATGAGCGTACGCGCTCGGCGGAAGCTTCCGCGTTTTCCGGCTTCTCCTTTGGTGGTCACGAGGCCAAGGACCTGCGGTCGCAGTTGGACGCCACCCGCGGGGAGTTGGAGCTCACCCGGGCCCGTCTCGATCGGGCAAACGCCATCCTTGGATTCTCGGCCAAGTACAAGGTGGACGCAAAGCTGGCGAGCGATGTCTACGATATCGCCGAAGCCGAAGGCATCGATGCGGATCTCGGCTTCCGCGTCGTGAACGTTGAGAGCGAATTCAACCCGCACGCCATGAGCAGTGTGGGTGCGGTTGGCCTGACCCAGCTGATGCCGTCCACGGCCCGTTGGTTCGACCACAAGATCACCAAGGAGAAGCTCTACGACCCTCGGACCAACCTGCGCCTTGGTTTCCGCTACCTGCGGTCGCTCATCGACCAGTACCACGGTGACCTCCGGCTCGCACTGCTGGTGTACAACCGCGGCCCAGAGGCGGTCGAAACACTCCGCTCGTTGGGCGTCGATCCTCGCAACGGCTACGACGAGCTGGTCATGAAGGGCTACTCGGGCAACGGCGTCGTGAACTGACGCCACGGGCACTCGAAGCACGAACGGGGAAGCGCGCGAGCGCTTCCCCGTTTTCGTTAGGCGTCAACCTGTGCCTTACTGCGAGTGACTGACCGACTCTGCGACCTTGTCGCGGGGCTTCGTAGAGCGCGATGCGCGCACGGACCGGTGAGAGGTCCGGCGGCCCGACCCTTTGACGAGCAACACCTCACCCGGGAAAATGATGCTCTTCCGCAGGCCGTTCAACCGCATGAGCGACTTGACCGACGTGCGGTAGTGCTTGGCGATCAAGCCCAACGACTCGCCCTTGCGTACCACGTGCGTGATCGACCGGCCGGATGATCCGTACCGCTCGATCGACGGGTCCGGCACGTCTCGCGCTGCCGCGACCACCGCCGCCGTGGGAAAGAGCACCGCCTCGCCGGCAGTTACGTGCCCGCGACGCGTGGAATTGAGCTTGGGATTGTACCACTCGAGCTGCTTCACGGAGATGCCGCCCCGGCTCGCGAGCCGCACCATCGTATCGCCCTTTCGAGACACCGAGCGCTTGTACGCCGTGCGATCCGCCGCCGGCAGCGCCGAGAATGTCGAATCGAACCCCACGGTGCCTAACGGGATGCGTACGGTGAACGAGTCGCGCGGCGGCGTGACGCCACGCAGGATCTCGGGATTCAGGTCCAGTATCGATGCGGTCGTCGTGTGCGCGGCTTTCGCCACCGCGGCCAACGGCGTCGATGGACCCACCCGCACCGAGTCGTACACGAACGCGGAATCGTACGTGATGTTGAAGCCGTATCGTTTCGGGTCCTTCGCAATGAGCGCAGCCGCAATCAGCTTCGGCACGTAGTCGCGGGTCTCTGCGCGGAGGTAGTCCTTCTCAGCAAGGGCAAAAAAAGCTTCGTCGCCGGACTGTCCTTCCAGCTCGTCCGCATACCGGGAGAGCCCGCGTGCGATACGACCTGGGCCGCCGTCATATGCCGCCGCCGCGAGGTACAGCGAGCCGAATTGCTCGTTGAGCCAGCCGAGGAATTTGATCGCCGCATCCGTCGAGCGAACCGGGTCGCGGCGCTCGTCGACCCACCAATCGACGCGCAGCCCTGCGCCGCGTGCGGTACTCGACATGAGCTGCCACAGACCGACCGCTGCCGCACTCGAGTACGCGTGCGGTTCGTACCCGCTCTCGATGAGCGCGAGGTACGTGAGGTCCTGCGGAAGACCCGCGGCCTTGAGCTTTCCGCGAATCATTTTCTCGTAGCGACCGCCGCGCGCCAACATGTCGCCGAATCGATCGTGCGCATCGTTCTGAAGTCGATTCACGAAGTACGCGACCCGCGAGCGCGTCTCGAACGACCGCACGTCGATGTCCCACGTGGGTTCGGAGTCCACCGGCGCGACCGCCGAGTCCGCCGTCATCGCCGGCACCGGCTGGGCGAGGGTATCGCCGAAAATCTGGAGCGCTTCGCCGGTTACCGCGGGCGACGGGACCTTCGAGGTATCGCCTGCTGTGTCGGTTGCGACGCTGTGCGTGGTGTCGGTCGCCTGCGCCGTCACGCTGACGGGCGCCGGCGCCGGCGCGGGGTGCGAAGCGTGGCACGCGGGCCGCGCGAGAACGGCGACCAGGATCGCCGCGCTCCGCACCGCTCTGGGCGTCGTTAGCTCGTTGGGCACTTGTAGGTCCGCAAAAACGGTGGGCTTCTAGCGCGTCGCGATGAAGTTGCCGAGCACGCGGTTGGTGGCGTTCAAGACTGCGAGCACGGCACCGCGCACCGGGTCATCCTCGACCAAGCAGGAGCCGAGCAACTTTTGCGGGCCTTCGTGGCGATTCGCGATCGAAACGATGACGACGTTCGCATCGAACACGCGAATGGATTTGACGCCGATCAGCTCGAACGCGAGACCGCCGTCGGAAAAACTCTCAATCGCGCGGAGACCCGCTTCTGCGGCCACACGAAGATCGACGGTGGCGCTCGATTGCCCGGAGGCGGTGCCACGCACCTTCTGACCTTCGATCCATTCGAGTTCGACTTCGGCGGAACATCGGCCGTCGCTCGCGCGCCGGAAGCGGAAATCGGTGAAGCGCAACCGCTCCCGCTTGCCTTGAATCAGTGGAGCGTCCGCACCGCTCTCGCTTTGGCTCTGCGTCATGTGGCGGAAGACAAGGGGTTGCCCCAAGGTGACCGGCGTGCTGGCATAACGCAATACGAGTCAACACTGCGAAGGCAACCCGACGCTTCCCTGCACCGCACGGCCTCGTATATTCGCGGCATGCATGCACTCCTCGTCGCGTTAGCCCTCGCGCTCGCGCACGCGCCAACCGATTCACTCGCGCAGGTCATTCGTGCGCGCATCGCCCAAGTGCCTGGCGCCCAGGTTGGACTCGCCTTCAGACGACTGGACGGTACCGACTCGCTGTACATCGACGCCGATACAGAGTTCCACGCAGCGAGCACCATGAAGGTGCCGGTGATGATCGAGCTGTTCCGCCAGATCGATCACGACAGCCTGTCGCTCGACAAGCCGATACTCGTCGAAAATCAGTTCAAGTCGATTGTCGACAGCTCCGCCTACGCGCTCGATCCGGGCGACGACTCCGACAGCGCGATGTACAAGCTGGTCGGCAGTCGCGTCACCGTGCGCGATTTGATGGACCACATGATCGATCGCTCGAGCAATCTGGCGACCAACACGCTGATTGCCCTGGCCGGCGCCGATCGCACCACAGCGTTCATGCGCCAACTCGGCGCGACGCACACCCACGTCCTGCGCGGCGTAGAAGACGACAAGGCGTTCCAGCGTGGTCTCAACAACATGATCTCGGCGCGCGATCTCGCGACGATTCTCAACGCGATCCAGACGAATCGCGCCGCGTCCCCCGCGAGCTGCGCGATGATGCGCGACATCCTCCTGCACCAGGAGTTCAGCGCCGAGATTCCGGCGGGCCTGCCGCCAGGCACGCCGGTGGCGCACAAGACCGGCTGGATCACCGGTCATCTCCATGATGCGGCGATCGTCTATCCCCGTGAGGCGCCGGCATACATCCTCGTCGTCCTAACGCGAGGCATTCCCGACGAGAACGTCGCGCGGGCGCTCATCGTCGACATTTCGCGAGCCGTGTACGCGCACGTCGCGTCCGACTCGAGCGCGACAGCCGGCTCGCATTGAAATCCGGCCTCCCCAGGTCTCGCGCATAGAACAAATCGTTGCAGCCCGCAACGATCTCTCGCAACAGAGTGCGCGAATCGCGCGACGGGCAAAACCTAATCGACAGGAAGGCAATGACTTAACCGGGGCATGCCGGTTGCTAAACCCTGCGCCAGCGGGAGCTCCCCTCAGTAAGCAACCGAGACAGTGCGCATGCGGTTTTCAACTGCTCTCACACCGACGGACAGTCCAACGGAGCGCGTCTCGTGACCGCTCCCGAGACGAACTTTCGTCGCGAGCGGAGATCCTCCCACGGATTTCCTGCGACGCGACCCGGCAGCCACGCGCAGGAAGCACGCGAGTTGGTGTCGCGCGCGCGCGAGCACCGGCTCCGCGGAAATGTCGCCGAGTCGTGCGTCGCCTTCGAGATGGCGCTCGCTCTCATCGACGGCGCGCCAACATCCCCGCTCCACAGCGACCTCCATCGTTGGCACGGCGCGTTGCTGTTCGACGTCGGGTCGACCAGCGAAGCAGAAGCGTCCTTCCGGCGTAGCCTCGAGACCGCGCAGTTCATCCGCTACGCCATCGGTATTGCACGGGCGCAAGCGTCGCTCGCCCGCGTCGCCCACCGACGCGGCGACCTCGCAGGCGCCAAGCGGCAATACGATGACGCGTCGTTGAATGCCGTGGCGTCCGGGGACCACGCGCTCTTCGCGCGCGTCGAGCTGGATCTCGGGACCCTGTCGGCGCTCATGGGCGACGTGGAAGACGCCACGCAGCGCTTCCGGTTGAGCATGCGCGCACTCAGCGAGGCTGGCGATGACTCCGGCGTCGCGTGCGCGCTCGACAACGTCGCGCAGCTTCGGATTCAACGCGGCCGACTGGATGAGGCGCGCGGCGCCGTGTCCGAGGGGCTCGCCATCGCCGAGCAATTGGGCGACGCCTTGCTCAAACAGCGTCTGTCCGCGACGGCGGCAGAAATTGCATTCGCGACGGGCGACACCGACGAGTGCGACGCGTCGAGCGAACGCGCGCTCAGCATCGCCTCGAGTCGCGGTGACAGGATCGGTCGCGCGCAGGGTCTGCGTCTCAGAGCACGTCTCGAAGCGCGGCGCGGCGCGAGCGAGCAGGCTGTCCGCTCACTCGAGAGCGCGCGTGCACTGGCCGCTCAAAGCGAAGACCTGTTGATGGGCGCCCGCGTGCTGGTGGAGTATGGCGACGTGCTCGCCTCGCGGGGCGAACCGGCACTCGCGCGAACGGCGTGGGAGCAAGCCCGCGCGGCATACGCACGACTCGGAATGCCACCGGAGGCGATTGCTGCAGCTAGGCGACTTTCGCCGCCTGCTTGAGCGAGACCGGCCACCTGCTTCGATCGTCGATTCTTCGTGAACCCAGCGTGCGCGAGTCCAGCGTCGCGCACTGACCCCGTCCCGATTCCCATGCCGGATTTTCCGTCCGACGACTCCTCGAGTTCCAACGGCCCGATTGCTTCGGGCAACAATCGCGAAGCAGCGGCGAGAGCACCGAATTCGTCGCCACCGCGCATTGTCCCGGCGTTGGGCGCGAGCTTTCCGTCAGCCAGCTCCACCGACAGCGCGTCGCGCCAATCACCCCCGCTCGGTCTCGAGAGCATCGTCGGCGCGAGTGCCGCGTTAGGCGATGCGCTCGACCGTGCGCGCAAGGTTGCGGGCAGCCGCCTCACCACGGTTCTCATCGTCGGCGAGACCGGCACGGGCAAAGAATTGTTCGCGCGCGGAATCCACTATGCAGGTCCGACGCGCGGCGAGCCGTTCGTCGCCGTCAACTGCGCAGCGATTCCCGAAACGCTGCTTGAATCGGAGTTGTTCGGACACGAGCGCGGCGCGTTCACGGACGCGCGTGCGCAGAAGCGCGGCCTGATGGAGCTGGCCGCGACGGGTACGCTGTTCCTCGATGAGATCGGCGAGATGCCGCCGCGGTTGCAGCCGAAACTCTTGAGGGCGCTCGAGGAACGTCGCGTCAGACGTTTGGGCGGGCTGCAGGAAATCGAGATCAGCTGTCGGATCATTGCCGCGGCAAACATGGCGCTCCACGACGCCGTCACACGGTTGGAATTTCGCGAGGATCTGTATTATAGGTTGAACGTGTTCCGCATCGCCTTGCCGCCGCTGCGCGAACGCGAAGGCGACGTCGAGTTACTGGCGCGTCACTTCCTGGCGGATCTCGCGCGGCAGCAGCAGCTCGAACCGAAAACGCTCGAGCCGGATGCGGTGGCTGCCCTGCGCGCGCACACGTGGCCGGGGAACATTCGCGAGCTCAAGAACGTAATTGAACATGCGGCCATCTTGAGCGATGGGAGCGCGATCCACGCGGAGCATCTGATGATCCAGCAGCGCACGACGCTGCCCGCGACACGCGCGACGGGCCCGGTTCGCGAAATCCGAATCCCGCCGGAAGGAAAGGCGCTCGATGCCATCGAGAAGGAAGCGGTGCAAATGACACTGCAGATCACGCGCGGCAATCGCAGCGCCGCTTCTCGAATCCTCGGCATTTCGCGTCCAACGCTCGCGAGAAAGATGCGCGAGTACGGAATTCATCATCCGCCCGGAGCAGCCGGCGAGTGATGCCGGTCTGTGGGCGGTGTGGTGGAGAGGAGCGGCAACGATGAGCGCCAACGGAACGAAGATCCTGCTCGTGTCGGAACGCGAGCCGGAGATGCCGGACCTCATCTCCGCGTTGAGCGATGGCGGTCTGCACGCCGTCGACCTTGTCCGCGCAGCCGAGGCGGACGCCCAGCGCTTTCTTTCCGATGGCAGGTACGACGCGATGCTCGTGTCGCTCTTCTCGAGCGACGCGACCGCGTTCGACACCATCGCGCGTCTGCGCGATCACGCTCCCGATGTCCCGATCGTGGCGCTGTCGGCTGAGGAAGACGACGCGGTCGCCGTGCGCGCGCTCAAGGCCGGCGCCCAGGAGTGCATCGGTGGCGACCGGACCAACGGCGCCATGCTCGTGCGCGCCATTCGCTACGCGATCGAGCGGCATCAATTGCAGATGGCGCTGCGCGCCATGGCGTTGGTGGACGATCTCACTGGCCTGTACAACCGCCGCGGTTTTCAGACGCTGGCGCGACAACACATGAAGATGGCAGACCGGATGCGGAAGCGGGTTTCGCACATCTTCGTGGACCTCGACGGTCTGAAAGAGATCAACGACATGCTTGGCCATCGCGAAGGCGACCTGGCCTTGATCGAGACGGCGGATCTCCTCAAGGAGACGTTCCGCGAAACCGACATCATCGCGCGGATTGGCGGCGACGAGTTCGTGGTGCTCGCGCTCGAGACCGTGGGCCTGGCGCAGGAGCACTGGGTAACGCGGCTGCAGGAGAATCTCACGCGTCGCAACGAGCGGCCGGAGCGGCGCTATCGGTTGTCGCTGAGCATGGGGATCGCGTACTACGATCCGGATTTCCCGTGTCCGTTGGACGACTTGCTCGATCGGGCGGACGCGTTGATGTACGAGCAGAAGCGGACGAAGCGGCCATCATCGCCGGGCGGGACGCCGGCGCTGCCGACGCGCTACAGCGCGTCGGGGGCGCGCGGCGTCGCGCCGCGCGCGGACTAACGGAGCGGGAGCCGCCCAAGGGAAACGGGGCGCGGTGCGAATGCACCGCGCCCCGTTTGCGTTGGGCGGCGGCGGGGTCAGCCCGCGATGATGATCAGATACTTCGACGCCGACCAGAACGTCGTCGGATCCGAGATGTGCAGCTCGCCGCCCGGCTTGCCGGCGGACGTAAGCGGTTGGTCGACTAACGACGGATCCTGGCGCGACACGATCTTGTAGCCCTTGTCGGGATTGGGAATCGTGATCGACGTCGTCGAGAACTTGTCGATCGCGGTGAATGCGGACGGGTCGAGCTTGCGCGCCGGGACGAGCGCATGGTGTCCGAAGAACAGGAACTTGGAGCCTTCCTCGACCACGATGCCGCGCTTCTCGAGGTCGTCTTTGGTGCCGATCACGTAGTAGACCGTGTTGTTCTCGCGGCGCAGCGCGTGCATGGTGTCGGTCACCGCGGCTTCACCGGCGGCGAGCTGCGTGTTGGCGGTGGTCAGGCTGTCGACGCGTCCCGTTAGGACGAGGATGTCCTGCTTCTGCCGGTCCACCATCGTCTGCAGCGACGTGATGGTCTGCTGATACTGATCCAGCTGGCCCTGCAGCGCGCTGTTGTTCGACGCGAGGCGGCGCACCCGGGCGCGGCTGGCGTTGAGGAGCGCGGTCACTTCCTTGACTTTGCCCAAGAGGTTCGCGCGGTAGGCGGCCTTGGGATCCTGGGCTGAATCGCCTTGCACGGCGAGCGGCACGTGCGATTTGAGGCCCTTCACGTGAGAGAGCTCGCTGTCGATGGAGTCGAGCAGCTTGGTCGTCTGCGTGAAGCCCTGCATCAGCGAGTCCTGTTGCGCGGATACCGTGTGTGCCTGCGCAAGCTGCGTGTTCAGCGCACGAACCGAATCGAGCGCGGTCGCGTGCCCGGCCGTGCCGAATCCGGAGCGATCGCAGGCGGCCAGGGTCAAGACTGCCAGCACCGTAAGGACGCGTCGCATCTAGAACTCCCGGAGATGGTGAAGCCGCGGCCCGTCGTTGGGCGCGGCAGCGTCGGAGACCGAGCTGCGAGTCTCGATACGTCGAGTACGACCAACAAATCTAAGTGTCACACCTGTGAGGTCGGTCACAAAGCGCATCGCCCCGCGGCCCGTTCGGCGATGGCAGGCGATCTTGCGCATACTGCGGTCACGGGATAGAGTGTTGGGGTAGACACTGTCCTGTGGAGAGTCCGGCCATGCCGCTCGTGAAAGGCACGCTCGATGTCCTGGTCCTCAAGACGCTCTCGTGGACCCCGATGCACGCGTTCGAGATCGCGAAGTGGTTGGAGGAGCGATCGGGCGGACGCCTGAGCGTGGAAGACGCGGCACTCATGCAGGCGCTGCATCGCATGGAGGAGCGCCATCTCCTCGAGGCAGAGTGGGGCGTCACGGAAAACGGCCGTCGGGCGCGCTACTACCGGCTCACGTCGGCCGGCCGCGCGCATCTGCGGGCCGAAACGAAGAGGCTCAGCGAATACGTCGATGCACTGACCTCGGTCTTGAGCACTCGAACGTCGAACGCGTGAGGGTATCGTACGCGGTGACCACGCGGACGGGCGAGATCGGGCTGCGGAGCGCGCTCGGCGCGAGCCCGGGCGGCGTGCTGCGTCTGGTGTTGGGTGATGGGCTCCGGCTGGTCGGGTTAGGCATACTGGCGGGCGTGCCGCCGACGTGGCTCGCGATGCGGGCGCTGCGCTCGCAACTGCGCGATGTGCCAGCCGCCGACCCCGTGTCGGCCGCGGTGGCGTTGGGCGTGTTAGTCGTATGCGCGACGGTGGCGGCGTCGGTGCCGGCGTGGCGGGCGTCGCGGGTGGCGCCGGCGGTCGCGCTCAACAGCGGGCGATAGCGTTCGAGCGACGGATCAATCCGATCGCAACGCGCGCATCGGATCGGCGCGCGCGGCGCGCCGTGCCGGCGCGAAGCTGGCGAGCCCGGCCACGCCCAGGAGCACAGCCGCGACCAGGACGAACACCCAGGGATCACGCGGCGATTCCCGGAACAGCAGCGGCGCGACCCACGGCGCCACGAACAGCGCGATGCCCGTGCCGATCGCGACGCCGACCACCGTGAGCTGCATCGCTTCGCGCACCACCAGACGCGCCAGGTCGCCCATCCGCGCGCCTAACGCGGCACGCACCCCGAGCTCGTGGGTTCGTTGCGCCACGTTGTACGCAACCACGCTGTAGAGGCCGATGGCCGCGAGCACCAGCGCCAACGTGCCGAACACCATGAACATCGTCGCGCCAAGGCGCCACGATTTGGTTTGTTCGCCCAACAGCTCGCTCAGCGGCCCGACCGCCACGTACGAGTCGCCGGGCATGAGGCGCTGCAGCTGCCGGCGGACGGTCTCTTGATACTCTTCGGCCGGACCGCGCGTGCGGACGAACAGGCCGCCCGCGTCGGGGTTGAATTGCGCCGCCGACAGGTAGTAGAAGAGACCGGGATCGTTGTCGAACTGGCGCTCCTTGATGTTCTCGGCGACGCCGACCACGTACGTGCACGGCGCGGTGTCTGCTTGGACCCTCACGCACTGGCCGATTGGGTTGCGCCCGGGCCAGAGCGTCTTGGCCATCGATTGACTCACGACCATGGCGCCGGGCGCGCCGCCCCGATCCGCCGCGCTGATGCCGCGGCCGGCCACGATCCGCGTGCCCATCGTCGTGAAATAGCCGGGCGAAACGGCGTTCAAGTCGAACTGGCCTAACCGTGCGACCGAGTCGATGCCGGGCACGAACAAGCGCATTGCCCAATGGCTCGAGAACGGCACGACAAACCGACGCGTCGCGCTCGCGACACCAGGGATCGACGTCGCGGCGTCGAGGAGGCGTTCCCTGAGAGCCATACTGTGCGCGCTGTCGAGCGACACGCCTCGCATCACGGGCTCCACATCGAGCACGTGCGCCGCGTCGTACCCGAGCGGCACGTCCTGCACCTGGCGGAGGCTGCGCACGAACAGGCCCGCGCCGACGAGCAGCACGACCGAGAGCGCGCCCTGGAATACCAGCAACGCGACGCGGAGCCGCGACCGCTGGTAGGTGCCTTCTCGCGCGCCGGATTTGAGGTGGTCCGCGAGATCGACGCGGCGCGTCTGCAGCAGCGGGGCGAGACCGCCGAGGATGCCGGCGAGGAGCGCGGCTGCTCCGGCATAGAGCAGCGTGCGGGCATCGGTCATCACGGCGGGGCGAGCACTGCCCGAGAGAAACTGCGCCCTGAGCAGGGCGCCGCCCCATTGCGCGATCGCCAGCCCGATCACGCCGCCGCCTAACGCAAGCAGGATGCTCTCGGTGACCAGTTGCGACGCCAGGCGCGCGCGGCTCACGCCAAGCGCGAGGCGAACCGCGATCTCGCGCCGGCGGCGGAGCGCGCGCGCCAGAAGCAGGTTGGTGACATTCGCACACGCGATGAGCCACACGACGACCGCAACGCCGGTGATCCAGGTGGCCACCTTCGCGGTGCTCGACTCGTTCGGGCCGCGCTCGCTCAGGATCGAACCGACGATGCCGCGCGGCCGGTCGACGGCGAGTGGTTGCATGCCGGGAATGGTGGCCATCGCGGCCTGGTAGCTGCGCGCGTAGGCGCGGGTGAGGTCGGCCGTGGCGGCGCCAAGACTCACGTTCGGCTTGCGCTCGGCGATGAGCTTCGCCCAGGTAAAGCCATAGGTGGTCCACCAGCGGGCGTCGGGGCCGAGCATCCCCGCGCTGATTTCGGGGCCGTACGCCGCGAGCGGCACGAATGCGACGGGCGGGCTGCTCGGCCAGAGGCCCACGAATCGGCGCGGCGCGACGCCGATGATCGCGTACGTTGTCGCACCGATCTGGACGGTCTTCCCCAACACATCGCTCGCCCCGCCGTACCGCGTGTGCCACAGGCCGTAGGACAGTACGACCACCTGCGTACCGTTAGGCGGACGGTCTTCGGCCGCCGTGAAGTAGCGGCCGAGGACGGGGGGCGCGTCGAAGAAGTCGAAGAAGCTCGCGCTCACGACTCCGACCTGCATCTCCCGCGTGTCCGCGCCGGTGCCTATGGCTATGCCGATCTCGTTCGCCTGGGCGAGCCGGCTGAACGAGGTGGTCGATTTGGTGAAGTCGACGTATCGGGCGTATGGCACGTACGCGTTGTAGACCGTCTCACCGCGATACGCGTCCGACAGGTAGATGCGGTGGACCAGCGACGGATTGCGCAGCATCGGCGGCGCGCGAAAGAGCAGGCGATCGACGATGGAGAACATCGCGGCGTTGGCGCCGATGCCGAGGGCCAACGTGACGACCACCGCCGCGATGAAGCCGGGCGTGCGTCGCGCCTGGCGGCCGGCGTAGCGGAGATCCGCGAGGAGCGCGCCGAGGCGGTCGCGGTGGCGCAGCGCTTTGTCGCGCTGGTGCGCGGCCGCGTGCAGCCGGGCCCGCGCGGTATCGAGGTCGCCGAATCGCGCGAGGGCGGCGGCACGCGCGTCATCGGGCGTCATTCCCTGCCTAACGAGATCGGCGACCCGCATCGCGACGTGGCTCTCGATCTCGAGATCCATCTCGGCGGCACTGCGGCGGGCTCCGCCCAGGCGGAGGTCGAGGAGTCGGCGGTATCTCGGTGCGTCGCGCATGTCCACCTGTGGCTCGTTAGCTCGTGCGGCTTGCGAGAGCGAGAATCGTGGTCACGGACTTCGTGTACCGCATCCAGACGGCCGACTCGTCGCGGAGCCGGCGGCGTCCGGCCGTCGTGAGCTTGTAGTAGCGCGCGCGGCGGTTGTGCTCGGTGGTACCCCATTCGGCGCTCAACCATCCCCGGCCTTCCATCCGCTGGAGGGCTTGATAGAGGGCGCTGTCGTCGACGCCGAGTGTGCCGTGCGACTGGTCCTCGAGCCAGGTGGCGATGGCGTACCCGTGCATGGGCCCCCAGCTCAGCGTCTTGAGGATGAGCAGGTCGAGGGTGCCTTTGAGGAGCGGGAGGCCGTCGTCCATAGCCACAGTACGTTCCCCGTGAGTTCTAAGGTGAAGACGAATGTGTGGCCTTCCGGCCGGTTCGTCACGCCCCGGGGGGCCGAACCGGTGGGGGGCGTTGCCAGGCGGGCGGCCGGCGCGTCGTCTACGCAGGCGGCCGGCCGCCGGCCGACGTTAGGCAAAGCTCCCATT
>JAICLH010000194.1 GCA_025927495.1 Gemmatimonadaceae bacterium | reverse complement strand
GAGCCAACCCGTCCACGGGTTGTCGCGATCGTTGCGCGTGTCGTAGCGCACCTCGGCCGTCGCCAGCGTGAAGGTGCCCGCGTCGAGCACCGGGTTGGGCCGCCACACACCGTCGCCGCGGAACAGCGTCCACGGATCGCGCGTTGCCCGGGGCTGCCACCGTTCCTGTCCCAGGCCTAACGTGAGCGACAGGGTCGGCCCGTCGCGGAGCGCGACATACGCGCGCGCACCTTTGCGGTTGTAGTAGTCGCGGTAATCGCGCCGCAGGAGGAACGACGCCAGCCCGATTTCGCTGTCCCGCAACTGCCAGCTCTCCACCGGCGCGACCTCATCCACCGCTTCGGCCCCGACCGCCACGCCGCGTGTGTAGCCCAGCTGCATCTCGGCCTGCACGTCGTAGCCGAGGTTGTCCGCCTTCCACGCGAAATGGTCGGCCGAGCGGTAGATGCCTAACGCTTGAACGCTGAACGGGCCGAGCGATGAGTTCTGCCGAATGGTCGGGCCCAGGATCACCGGCAGCCCTTCGACGCGGTTGTAGGTCCCGCTGCGCAGCACCACGCGGTTGTGCGTCCGGAGGTGCCGCCGCTTCCATTGACGGAACCAGCTCGCCACGCCCTGCGACTCGTCGCGGAGGGCGACCACCTGATCGCCCTGCAGACGATAGGGGAGACGCGGTCCGTACACCTTGATCGCGCCGCCCACCGTCGTGCTGTCGGCGCCATCCACCGTTCCTCCCGTGACGACGAGCTCGCTGTCCACGCGGGCGCCGTGGAGCAGCGTCACGTCGCCGTTGATCACGACCACGCGACCCGTCACGTGCCCGCCGATCACGAGCGGCGCATCCAGAACGGCGACGTTTCCCGCGACGGTCTGATCCTGGGCGATCGTGGTCGCGTTCGTCGCGCGCAGCGCTGCCGGCTGATTGTAGAGAAACGCGACCGCCGACGCGTCGTCGTACGACAACGAGTCGATGCGCTGCGCCGTGTCGGCCGCCTGCGCGCCCAACGGAGCGCCCGCGAGCGCGCACGCCACCGCGCAGGCGGCGGCCACCCGACGCCGCAGCCTCACGATCCGCCGCCCCAGTCTACGCCCAACCGTCGCATCCGGCGGTAGAGATTCGGCCGGTCGGTTTGGAGCCGGCGCGCGGCGTCGGTGACGTTGCCGTTGGTCATCGACAGGGCGCGCTGAATGAGCAGGCGTTCGTATTGGTCGAGGGCATCGTTCAGCGGACGATCCAGCTGCGCCGCGTCCGGCGGCGTGTCAGGCGATGGTGTCGTGTCGGGCTCGACGCGGAGGACCTGGGCCACGTCAGCCGCGCGGACGTCGGCGCCCGCGTGGAAGATCGCCAGCCGCTCCACGATGTTCGCCAGTTCGCGCACGTTACCCGGCCACCGGTGACGCTGGAGCAGCGCCAGCGCCTCCTCCGTCCAAAGAGGAGCGGGCCGCCCGCTGCGCGCCCGGTACACCGCGGAAAAGTGCAACACGAGCGGCGTGATGTCCGCGGGACGCTCGCGCAGGGGCGGGAGCGCCAGCGGAATCACGTTGAGCCGGAAGTAGAGATCTTCGCGAAACGTGCCCTCGCGCGACGCGCGCTCCAGGTCGCGATGCGTGGCGGCGATGATGCGCACGTCTACCGGAATGGGTTTCGCGCCGCCCACGCGCTCGATCTCGCGCGCCTCGATCGCACGCAGCAGCTTGGCCTGCGCTTCCGCGCCCAGATCGCCCACTTCGTCGAGCAGCAATGTGCCCGTGTCCGCGAGCTCGAACCGTCCGATGCGGCGCTCGAGCGCGCCCGTGAACGCGCCGCGCTCGTGGCCGAACATCTCGCTCTCGATGAGATCGCGCGGAATCGCCGCGCTGTTCACGCGCACGAACGGCCGCGCGTGGCGCGGACTCAATCGGTGAATCGCCGCCGCCACCAGCTCTTTGCCCGTCCCGGACTCGCCGGTGATCAGCACGCGCGCGTCCGATGGCGCCACGCGCTCGATGAGCGCCCGCACGCGCGCCATCGCCGGGCTCGCGCCCACCATCTCGCTCGTTAGGCCCAAGTCCTCGCGCAGCGAGCGCGCCTCTCGGCGCGCATGGCGGAGCTCGAGCGCCGAGCGGAGCGTGAGCAGCACGCTCTCCGGCGTCAGCGGCTTCTCCAGAAAGTGAAAGGCGCCCAGCTTCGTTGCCTTCACGGCGTCGGCAAGACCGGCGCGACCGCTCATCATCACGACCGGCACATCCGGAAGCTGCTCGCGGAGCCGCGTGAGCGTCGCCATCCCGTCGAGCTCGCCGGGCATCATGAGATCGAGCAGAATCGCGTCGGGCTCACGCTCCGCCGCCAGCGTCGCCCCTTGCACGCCGGAGCTCGCATCGCGTGTGGTGTATCCTTCGCCGACGAGCAGCGCCGATACCATCCGGCGCAGGTTGGGCTCATCGTCGATGATGAGAATCTCCCCCAGTGGCGTCATCTCCGCGCGCTACCGCGCGTCGCTGCTGCCCGGCGCGCGGTACGGCGCGCTGCCCGGTACCCCGCGCTGCGCGTTCGACGCCACCGCCTCCGGCGCCCGCTCGGAGAGCAGCTTGGTCGTGAACCGCTGGCCCTCCGAAATGCGCTCGACTTCGACCGCGACCGACTCGATGGCCTGCTCCATTCGGGTGAGCCGCTCCGTTAGGTCGTTAGGCAATAGCTTCGGATCGATGCCGCGTTCCATGCGCTTGGCGTGCGCCCGGGCCAGCGGAAGCCCAACGCAGATGGCGACGACCATGAGCATGGCGCTGACCGGCACGATGATATCAGGACCCACGGATCGTCTCCTCCAGCGCCGGCTCCGCCGGCGTCTCGTTGATGGGCAGCACGAAGCGGATCTCCGTGCCTGCTCCCGGATGGCTGGTCGCATCCACTGTCCCGCCATGTGCCAGCACCGTCTGACGCGCGATCGCCAATCCCAACCCCGTGCCGCCCGGCTTCTCGGTGACGTATGGATCCCAAATCCGTGCGAGTTGTTCCGGCGCGATCCCACACCCGGTGTCGCGCACGCTCAACTCCACCGCATCGCGCACCGCGCCGCCGCCGTTCGTATGGCCCCGCCCAACGTGCACCTCCACGTCGCCGCCATCGCGACACGCATCCACCGCGTTCATCAACACGTTCGACAACGCTCGCGCGAGCGCGTCGTAGTGCCCGGTCACGAGGGGGACGTGATCGTCGACGCGCACGTGCACCGCCACGCGATCCGTCGCGATCGCGCGCGCCGCGTATCGCGCCAACTCACCGACATCGACCGACGCCGGCGGACCCTCCGGCAGTCGGCCGAATTGCGCGAAGTTGCGCGCCATCTCTTCCAGCCGGCGCGACTCCGTTTCCAACACATCCACTACGTCGCCAAGCCTCGGATCGGCGTCACGCTTGAGGCGCGCGACAGCCAGGCGAATCGGCGTCAGCGGATTCTTGAGCTCGTGTGCCACCCGGCGTGCTGTCTCACGAAACGCCTCGAGCCGGCTCGCCTCGCGGTCGCGCTCGCGCGCTGCCTCCAGGTCCGCCGCCATCGCGCGCATGCGTTGCCGCAACAGTTGGAACTCCGGCGCGCCGCGCCTCGGCGGACCCGCCGGCAACGGCTCCCCTCGCGCAATGTGATCCGCCCACGCCACGATTTCGCCGACCGGTCGACTCAACTGCCGGCTCAAGTGTCCAGCCACGCGCGACGCCAACAGCGCAACCAGCAGCGAACCGATCAACGCCGTCACGATCACGAGCACCACGACGCGCGACGTCAAATAGCCGACGCGTTTCGCCTGAACCAGTGAGGCGGCCAGCTCGCGCTCGTGTGCATCGACGGCAGCGCGCTGTGAGTTCGTGAGCGGCGCCGCCCGCGCCGCCTCGATGGCGCGTCGCCCCGTGTTCGCCACGTTGTCCCATGCTTTGCTCGCGCTCAACACCGGCAACGTGCGACTGACCGCGATCGCCCCGCCCACCATCAACACCGTGGACGGGACCACCGCGAACAGCACCAGATACAGGAGTACGCGCGTGCGAAACGTGAAGCGACTCACGATCTCCTCGCTCGAGCCGGAGACTCGGGGCACCTCGTGTCCGATCGAGAGGAAGTTAACCGCAGGAGGCTCGTCGCTCGATGCCAAAACTACGATACGACCGCCCAGCTACCATCGGCCGCCGCTTTAGCGCTGGAATTGAACGCCGTATGGGCAAGCCGCCTGGTGGACTTCTTCGCTCTTTTGGACACGGATAAAGATTGGAAAGCTACACGGATAACGCCGGGTTTGGATCTGCAGGCGGCGGTCGTCACTCTCACAGTAGCGGTGGCGGGTTTCTTCGATAAAGGCATCAAAGGATAACAAAAGTGAAACAAGGGATAACGAAAGTGATCGTTCGGCGCGGGGGGAAGTGCGCTAACGCAATGGGAAGAAGGTTTTTTTCAACAAACAACCCATCTTCTATCCGTTAGGCAACGCACTTACCCCCGCGCCGAACGATCACTTTCGTTATCCCTTGTTTCACTCTTGTTATCCTTTGATGCCTTTATCGAAGAGACCCACCAGCCCGAGCCGTCCGTGAGAACCGCGGAGCGACGCGGCGCGATGCTAGATGACGATGCGCCCGGCGCGACGACGGACGCAGCGCGTAGCCCCGTCTGACGGGGCGTGAACCCGGGAAATCGGTACCGTCCCTGAGCTCGTGGTGCGGCGGGGGTCGAGCACGCCTGCAGGGTCTTCACTCCTCTCGACCAACCGAGCAACTCCAGACTCACCCTGAGAACAGCGGTTATCCGATCTTATTCGTGTCCAAAGAGCGAAGAAGCCCCGCCACGCCGACTCCGTCACTGGTGGCCACCGGCTACCCGCGTCCGGCACCTGACTATAGATTAACGCAATCGTGATCCGCCCCTTAGTCGCAGACTGATGTCGACCTCGTGGACCCTCGCACGCACGTTTGCAACGCGCGCGGAGGAGCACCCCGATCGCGCCATGTTGATCGCGGCCGGTCGCACGTGGTCCTACGGGCAGGTGGATGCAAAAGCAACGGCGCTCGCCGCGGCGTTGGGCGAGCTGGGCATCGAAGCGGACGACCGCATTGCGATCGTCATGCCCAACTGGCCCGAGTGGGTGATCACCCTGCTCGCTGCCGCCAAACTCGGCGCCACCGTCGTTCCGCTCAACGCTCGGCTCAGCTACCACGAGCTGAAGTACCAACTGCGGCACGCGGAGGTATCCGCGGTGTTCGCGGCGGAACGACACGGCGGCATCGACTACCTCCAGATCTTCGAGGACATCATCGCCGAACTGCCGGACCTGCTGTACCTCGTCACCGTCGGCGACGAGGAGTTGTGGTACGACGACAGGATCTTCCGCTTCGAGGATCTCCTGTCGAGTGGGGAGGGGCGCGCACTCCCAGCGCGCGCAGAGGTCGATGACGATGCAGACCTCGCCCTGTTGTACACATCGGGCACGATGGGCAAACCGAAAGGCGTGCGACTGTCTCACCGGAACATTGTCGAAACTGCAGTGCGCACCTGTGAGGCGCTCGAGATGGATCCCGCCGATCGCGTGCTCGTCTCGGTTCCGTTGTTCACGATCTTCGGCTTCAGCATCGTTGTCGGAACGCTCGCCGCGGGCGCGACGGTGGTCTTGCAAGACACCTTCGACGCCGATCGCGCGATCGAGTTGCTCAAGCGCGAATGCGTGACCGTGATGCACGGCGTGCCCACGATTTACCACCTGATCATGCGCTCGCCCGGGTTCGATCCCGGCGCGTTCCCGCATCTCCGCACCGGTGTCGTTGCCGGCGGTCCGGTCCACGAAGACCTCGTGCGCCGCATTCGCCGGTGGTGCGATGTGCAGGTGGCCTATGGCCTCACCGAGACGGGGCCGACGGTGACGTTCACCCGCTTCAACGATCCCGACGACAAGCGCCTTACGACAGTGGGTCGCCCGCTGCCGGGCGTCGAGATCAAAGCGGTCGACTTCGTCACCGGCGCGCTGCATGGCCCTGAAGCAGTCGGCGAAATCGCCGTGCGGGGCCCGAACGTGATGCAAGGCTACGCCCGCATGCCCGCGGAGACCGCCCGGTCGTTCTCCCCGGAAGGCTTCTTCTTCACTGGTGATCTCGGCATCATCGACGAAGACGGCTACTTGCGGATTGTTGGGCGCACCAAGGAGACCATCGTGCGAGGTGGATATCAGATCTATCCGCGCGAAGTCGAGGATCTCTTGCGCGCGCACCCAGCGGTCGACGACGTCTGCGTGATCGGTGTTCCCCATGATGTCATGGGCGAGCTGGTCTGCGCGTGCGTCGTGCCAGTGGAAGGCGCGGTCATCACCGGCGACGAATTGAAAGATTTCGCCCGCGATACGATGGCCGACTACAAACTCCCTGATCTCGTCCGCTTCTTCGACACCTTTCCGATGACCGGGAGCGGGAAGGTGAAGCGGCGAGAGCTCGAGCGCACGGTGTCGCTCGAATACACTGCCACGATAGGAAGCTCATGAATCCACGCAACATGCGATCGGGACCCTCCCGGCTCCCGGTCACGCCCGTGCATCGAGGGCCGCAAGCGCAATCGCTCGGCGCGCCGCCGTTCGTGCACGCCCCCAATGCGGCGCTCCTCATCGACTTCGATAACGTCACGATGGGGATTCGATCCGACCTGGGAAACGAGCTGCGCAATCTGCTCTCGTCGGACATCATCAAAGGGAAGGTCGCGGTGCAGCGCGCGTACGCGGATTGGCGACGCTACCCGCAGTACGTCGTCCCACTCACCGAAGCGTCGATCGATCTGATCTATGCGGTCGCGTATGGATCCTCCAAGAAAAATGCGACGGACATTCGCCTCGCCATCGACGCGTTGGAGCTCGTCTTCACTCGCTCGGAAATTGGCACGTTCATCCTGTTGTCCGGCGACTCCGATTTCACGAGCCTCGTCATCAAGCTCAAAGAGTACGGGAAGTACGTGATCGGCGTCGGCATTCGCGAGTCATCGAGCGATCTGCTCGTCATGAATTGCGACGAGTACTACAGCTACAACGCGCTCGCGGGCCTCGTGAAGTCGGGTGAAGACGAGCAGGTGTCGCGCGATCCGTGGGAGTTGGTCGTCGAAGCCGTGTCGCGGATGAAGCGGAACGGCGACGTGATGCGCGCCGACCGGCTCAAGCAGGTGATGCAGGACATCGACAGCTCGTTCGACGAGAAGAACCTTGGCATGGCGAAGTTCTCGCGGTTCGTCACCGAGGCGGCCCAACGGGGGCTCGTCAAGCTGACGAAGCTCGAGAACGGGCAAATGGAAGTCGACGCCACGGCCGAGGGCGCAGCCGGCGCGGCGGCCGTCGCGCCGCGCGCGGCCGCGCCCCCGGGCCTAACGGAAGAGCGCCCGAACGGCACCGAGGAGTC
>JAICLH010000196.1 GCA_025927495.1 Gemmatimonadaceae bacterium | reverse complement strand
GCTCCTCGAACTGGCCGCGATACTTGGTGCCGGCGATCACCGCCGCCATGTCTAACGCAAGCACGCGGTGGTCGCGGAGCGACTCCGGGCACTCGCCGTTGGCGATGAGTTGAGCGAGCCCTTCGACGATGGCCGTCTTGCCGACGCCGGGTTCGCCGATGAGCACCGGGTTGTTCTTTTTGCGGCGCGTGAGGACTTCCATGACGCGCTGGATCTCTTTCGCGCGGCCGATGGTCGGGTCGAGCTGCCCTTCACCGGCGAGCTGCGTGAGATCGCGGCAGAAGTGGTCGAGAGCGGGCGTCTTGGACTTTTTCTCGCCCTTGGCCTGCTGCGGGGCCGGCGGGCTGCCGGCCTGAGCCGTGGCACCTCCAGCCGGCATCTCCGTGCCAAGCAGGCGAAGCGTCTCCGCCCGAGCCGCGTCCAAATTGACGCCTGTATCGGTTAGTACCTGCGCGGCGATGCCCTTCTCCTCCCGTAACAATCCGAGCAGGAGGTGCTCCGTACCCACATAACTGTGGTTGAGCTCCCTCGCCTCGCTCATGGCGAGCTCGAGTACCTTCTTGGCTCGGGATGTGTACGGAAGGTCAGGCCCGGTGGTTTGCGCTGCTTTGCCTTTCTTGACCGTCTCCTCGATCTTCTGCTGAATCTCGTCGAGATCCACGCTCAAATTCTGGAGAACGGCCGCAGCAACACCCTCACCCTCGCGGATGAGGCCGAGCAGGATGTGCTCAGTCCCCACGTACTCGTGGTGGAGACGCGCGGCTTCCTCGCGAGCCATCGCGAGAACTTTTCGCACACGCTCAGTGAAGTTGTAGCCGTTCATAGGTCCCTCAGTGCCGGACAGCCCGACGTCGGGTCAGCCGTTCGTCCCTGCCTCTTCTGCCAGCAACTGTCGCACATATCGTGCGCGGACGAGGTTTGCCTCACTGTCTGTGAGCGCTCTCCCCTCGGCCTGTGCCAGATGCGCAGATTGGGAAAAAATCAGGAGCTTGTTGAGGGTATATACACTGAGGCCGGTGATCAGTTTCAATCCAACGGCCAGTCGTACGCCACTGAGGTAACTCATCGCCTCGTCGAACGTGAGGCTTCGTGCGTACCGGAGGGTGCCGTAAGCTCGCCAGAGCTTGTCTTCAATAATATAACCGGCGTCGCGAAGCAATACACGCCGCGCATCCTCTTCGCGAGAAATCACCGTGCGCAGCACATACATCAACTGGTCGATGATTTCTTCCTCCGACCGCCCCAACGTCGTCTGGTTCGAAATCTGAAAGAAATTCCCGACGACTTCGCTCCCCTCACCGTACAGCCCTCGGTACGTCAATCCCATCTGCTGCAAACCGGCTAACGTCTTCGAAATCTCTTTTGTCGCGTTGAGCCCCGGTAGATGAATCATCACCGACGCCCGCATTCCAGTTCCCGTGTTGGTCGGACAGGACGTGAGAAACCCGAACTCCTGGTGGTAGGCGAAGGGTACCGTCGCGCCTAGCTCCTCGTCGATCCGGTCGAGCGCGGCGTACGCTTCGGAAACTGCGAAGCCCGAGCGCAGCGCCTGCAATCGGAGATGATCCTCTTCATTTACCATGACGCCTGTCCCTGGCCCAAGAAACACGGCGGCACCGCTGCGCACCGGATGCTGTGGATCCAACCCGGCCAGCTCTCGACTCACCAGATGCCGCTCGTGCAGCAGCAACCGATCCTCGGCCGCGAGATCATCCACCCGCACCAGGACGTGATGCCTGAGACTCGGTGCCGTGCCCACCGCCTCACGGACGCGCGACAACACGCGCAGCCGCTCACCGTCGCGCGCACGACCCGGGAACGCGAATCCCTCGAGATTGCGCGCGAGACGGATGCGAGTCGACAACACGATGCCGGCGTGATCGCCGGACGCATCCAGCCAACTCACGCCGCCGTCGGGCAGCAGCGACAGGTCTAACGTCATTCCAACACCTTGATCTGATCGCGGAGGCGCGCGGCCTCCTCGAACTGCTCCTGCTCCACTGCGCGCCGCAGCCGGTCGCGCAACTCGGCCAACACGGTCGCGCCCTCTTCGACCAACGGAACAGGAGGTTGATACCGCTTGCCGACGTGCTTCGAGTTGCCGTGGATGCGCCGCAACCAATCGCGCAGCGTGGCCTCGAACGTGGCGTAGCAATACGGGCAGCCTAACCGGCCGGTGCTCCGGAAATCGCGCAGCGTGCCCGAGCAGAAGCCGCACCGGCCGCTGTCGTGGGGGGACGCCGGCAACTGCTTGTGCAGCGCGCCGATGAAATCGGCTAACGGCTGCTTGGGCTGCGCGATGTGCGTCTCGATCCCGCGCTCGATCGCGCAGCGCTCACACAGATGCTCTTCCGTCACCACGCCGTCCGCGTTGGACCGCGTCAGCGTCACGACCGAATCGCGCTCCTTACAGTTGTCGCACAACATCAGACGACGACCTCTCGCACATCGGTCTCGCGCAGCCGGCCGCCTTCCAACAACAGCGCGCGATCCGCGCGCGCCGCCAGCGCACGATTGTGAGTGACCACGACCATCGCAATCTCGAGCTGCCGCACGAGGGTCACGAACTGCTCGTGCAACCGCTCCGCGTTCGCGTTGTCGAGATTGCCCGACGGTTCATCGGCCAGCACCACCTTGGGATCGATGGCTAACGCACGCGCCACCGCCGTGCGCTGCTGCTCGCCGCCCGACAGTTCCGACGGCCGGTGCGACATCCGCCCCTCGAGACCGACCCTCGCCAACAACTCCTCCGCGCGCGAGCGCGCCTTCCGCACGTCCCACCCACCAATACGCAACGGCATCATCACGTTCTCGAGCGCCGAAAACTCTCGCAATAAATGATGGAACTGGAACACGAACCCAACCTTCCGGTTCCGCACGGTCGCCAACGCTTCATCCGTCAGTCCGTGCAGCGGCTCGCCATCCAGGACCACGAATCCGCGCGTTGGGCGATCCAGTCCGCCCAACAGATGCAACAACGTGCTCTTCCCCGCGCCGCTCGCCCCGGTGATCGCCAACATCTCGCCACGCGACACATCGAGATCGACGCCATCGAGCACGCGGATCGGCGTTCCGTCACCGCCCACATACGATTTCGACAGGTCTCTCGCTTCGACGATACTCATTCGTGCCGGATGGCTTCCACGGGATAGAGACTAGCCGCTTGCAGAGACGGATACAGCGTCGCCAGCACGGCGATGGCTACGCTCGCCAAGACGATCCATAACACATCCAACGGCTGAATCGAAACCGGCAGATGGTCGATGAAATATACGCTCGGGTCGAGGGAGATGAGCTTGAAGTGATCGATCACCACACCCACGGACACGCCGAGTATCAACCCGCAGCCCGTGCCCACGAGGCCGATCACGAGGCCCTGCATCAGAAAGACTCTGAGTACCGCCGCCGACCTGAGACCCATTGCCTTGAGGATCCCTATTTCTCGCGTCTTGTCCGTCACAACCATTGTGAGCGTGCTCACAATGTTGAACGCCGCGACGATGACGATGAGCAACAGGATCACACCCATCGCCAGCTTCTCGAGCTTGAGCGCGTGAAAGAGCGATGAGTTCTGATCCTGCCAATTCACCACGCGGTACGGGTAGCCGAGGGCGGTGCTAATGCGCTCGCCGATGATACCGGCCGTTTCGCGCGACGTCGTGCGCGCCTCGAGGCCTGTCACCGCGTCGCCGAGATTCGCGAATTGCTGCGCGACCGGAAGCGAGACGTAGATGTACGAGTCGTCGTACTCGAACAAACCTGTCTCGAAAATACCGGTCACCTGAAACTGGAACGTCCGTGGCACCACCATGCCGACGGATGCGCTGAACTTCGATCCCGCCGGCGAGATGATCGTGAAGGTGTCGCCGACATTGAGATCGAGACGATTCGCGAGACTCGATCCGAGCACGGCGCCATGACCTGTGCCGTCGTCGCTCGCGAAACGGAAGTCTCCCTTGAGCGCCTTCTGTCGAATGGTGGTGATCTGCGGCACGCCGCGCGCATCGGGCTCGATGCCCTCGACGAACACCGCCGCCGGATAGTTGTGGCCCGCCTGCGCCAAGCCCTGTGTGAGCACGAACGGCGCGGCCGCCGCTACACCTGGTTCCCGTTGCACGCGCGCCAATGCGTCGCGCCACTTGGGCATCGTGAGATCGTCGCCGAACGTTAGGACACGCAGATCGGGACTGCCCACGAGAATCTTGTCGCGCAAATCGGTCTGCATGCCGGTCATCACGCCGTTGATCACGATCAACGCGCTGACGCCCACGAGCACGCCGCCGATGGCGATCGCGCTGATGAACGAGAACAGCCGCGACCCACCGCGCGTTCTGAGGTACCGCCATGCAATGGCGAGCTCGAGCCGGTTCATTCGGGACGCATCGTCGGAAAGAGAATCACGTCGCGGATGTGCGCCGTGCCGGTGAGGTACATGAACAGGCGGTCGATGCCGATGCCCACGCCGCCCGCGGGCGGCATGCCGTACTCCATCGCGCGAAGATAGTCTTCGTCCACGCCGGTCGCCTCCTGATCGCCGGCTGCGCGCAACGCCGCCTGCGCCTCGAATCGCGCGCGCTGGTCGATCGGATCGTTCAGCTCGCTGAACGCATTCGCCATTTCCTTGCCGCGCGCAAACAACTCGAAGCGCTCGGTGAGTGATGGATCACCGCGCTTGGGTTTCGCCAACGGTGACAGCTCGCGCGGATAGTCGATGACAAACGTCGGCGCGTCGAGCTGCGCTTCGACCAGTACCTGGAACATTTCGTCCAGAATCTTGGGCCGGCTCAACGTGGCCGCATGTTCGATGCCGACGCGCTCGGCTGCGTCGCGCAAGGCGGACGCGTCTAACGCCATCGCGTCGACGCCGAGTGCGTGGTTGAGCGCCCGCACCCACTCCACGCGGGGAAAGGGCGGTTCGAATACCGGAACGCGCTCGGCCAGCGACGGTTCCGCGCGCACCGCGTCCGCGGCCGCCACGACGAGCGCTTCGACCACACTCATCATGTCGCGATAGTCGGCGTACGCCTGGTAGAACTCGAGCATCGTGAATTCCGGATTGTGCGTCCGATCGATGCCTTCGTTCCGGAAGTCGTGGCCGATCTCGTACACGCGCTCGAGGCCGCCAACGATGAGCCGCTTGAGATACAGCTCGTCGGCGATCCGCAAGTAGAGCGGCATGTCCAGCGTTTCGTGATGCGTCACGAACGGCTGCGCGGTGGCGCCGCCGTAGAGCGGCTGCAAGACCGGGGTCTCGACCTCGATGTAGTCGCGCGCATCGAGAAACCGGCGAATGGCCGACACCATGCGCGAGCGCGCGATGAAGAGCTCGCGCACGTCGGGGTGCACGGCGAGATCGGCGTAGCGCTGGCGCGAGCGCTGCTCCGCATCGGCGAACCCGCTGTGCAACACCGCGCGGCCGTCGACGACTTCTTCCTTGCCGAACGGCAGCGGGCGGAGCGACTTGGCGAGGAGCTCGAAGGCGCGCACGCGCACCGTGGCTTCGCCGGTCTTCGTGCGGAAGAGCGGGCCTTCGACGCCGATCACGTCGCCCAGATCGAGCAGGTCGAGCGCGGCGTACCGCTCTTCGCCTAACTCGTCACGCCGGAAATAGAGCTGGAGCCGGCCCGACGGGTCGGCCAGGTGCGCGAACGCCGTCTTCCCGTGCGCGCGCCAGGACACGAGCCGTCCGGCTACGCGCACGTCCGGGCCCGGCGCATCGCCGGCCGCACCGCCTAACGCAGCAACCGCGTGCCGCGCGTCGTGCGTGCGTTCGAAGCGGTAGGCGAAGGGAGCGATCCCCTGCTCCGCGAGCTGCTCGAGTTTGGCGCGACGCGCGCGGAGCACGGCATTCAGGTCGTCGACGCTCACGCGGCACCCGCGCTTGCGCCGAACTTGCGCAGGTACGCCTCGATGAACGGATCGATGTCGCCGTCCATCACCTTGCGCACGTCCGGAATCTTGAGCTCGGTGCGATGATCGTTGACCATGGTATACGGCTGGAACACGTAGCTCCGGATCTGGTTGCCGAACGACACGTCGGTTTTCGCGGCGTCGATCGCCGCCTTCTTCTTTTCCCGCTCCGCCACCTCGCGCTGGTAGAGCGCGTTCCGCAGCATCTTCATCGCGGTCGCCTTGTTCTTGAACTGCGACCGCTCCTGCTGGCAGCTCACCACGATGCCCGACGGCATGTGCGTTAGGCGAACGGCCGAGCTGGTCTTGTTGACGTGCTGGCCGCCGGCGCCCGACGCGCGGAAGACGTCCATCTTGATGTCTTCATCGCGCAGGTCGATGTTGATGTCCGCGTCCGCTTCCGGGTACACGAACACCGACGCGAAGCTCGTGTGCCGCCGCGCCTGCGCGTCGAACGGCGAGATGCGAACGAGCCGGTGCACGCCGGTTTCGGGACGGAGAAAGCCGTACGCGTAGGGCCCGCGAATCTCGATCATCGCGCCCTTGATGCCGGCCTCTTCGCCCTCGCTCATGTCGAGCACGTCCCACTCGAATCCGTGCCGCGCCGCCCATCGTTCGTACATGCGCATGAGCATCGATGCCCAGTCCTGCGCTTCGGTGCCGCCCGCGCCCGCGCTGATCTCCAGCATCGCGTCGCGGCGGTCGTCGGGACCGGCGAGCAGCGATCGCACCTCGAACGCCGGCACCTGCTCGTCGAGCGACGACACCTCTCGCTCGATTTCGGCCGACAACGCATCGTCGGGTTCCTGCTCGAGCAGCGCGTCCATCTCGAGCAACTCCTGCACTTTTGTCGAGAGCGTGTCGAACGGCTCGACTATTTCCTTGAGCTTCTTGATCTCCGCGATGACTTCACGCGCGCGCTCCGGATCGTCCCAAAAGCCTTGCTCGCCCATGCGCGCGTCGCGCACTTCCAGCTCGCGCCGTTTGCCATCGACGTCAAAGATACCTCCCCAGCTCGCCGAGCCGTTCTTCGTGACGGTGCAGCCGGCGCGCTCGCTCTGTTTCTGACATGACTTCCCCGTATGGAGTATGACCGAGGGGGAAATATAGACCAACGACCGGCGAACGCCCTACTGACTGCGAGGGCTATTGCGAAGCGGCCAATGGGTGCCTGCTCCAGGCGACGTTTCCTACAAAACTGCCTATACGGATAACAAAAGTGAAACAAGGGATGACGAACGTGATCGTTCCGCGCGAGGGAAAGTGCGGTGCGCAACGGACAGAAGGATGCTCTTTTTCAAGAGCAACAGCGGCTCACTTCCCGTTAGGCACGCACTTCCCCTCGCGCAGAACGATCACTTTCGTCATCCCTTGTTTCACTTTTGTT
>JAICLH010000207.1 GCA_025927495.1 Gemmatimonadaceae bacterium | reverse complement strand
GCAACTTCGACACGTGGTCGCCCGGCTACTTGATGTTTATTGCAGCCACCCATAACGGGATATCACGGCTGTACGAAACATTTGGCAACGGCGGCTCGGCCGATACGCAAGAGCGGATTCTCGGACCCAACGACACGCAGCGGAGCTGGTACAAGCAGAACCCGCCGCTCCCGCGCGTGATGTGGTCGCTCCGCAATAACAACAACTATGAGCAGACGGGCCTCCTCGTCTCGCTCAACTACATCGCCAACAACCGCCAGCTCATCCTCGACAACTTCTATCAGAAGAGCAAGCGGTCGATCCTCAAGGCGAAGACGGAAGGTCCGGCGGCGTGGATCCTCACCGCGAACGATCCGCGTCCCGGCGCGCAAGCCGAACTGTTGAGAATTCTCCAAAAGCAGCGCGTCGAGCTCTCGCGCGCCACGGCGCCATTTTCTGTCGAGCTGCCAGTGAAGGTGGTGGCTCAAGGTGGTCGCGGCGGTCGCGGCGGTCGCGGCGCGGTCGCGCAAGCTGGTGACACCAGCAGCCGAGCCGCCGAGTCGCCGAGTCGCCGACTTTCCAGCAGGCAGCTACATCGTTCGCATGGATCAACCCTTCTCGCGCATCGCCGACGCGCTGCTCGACTACCAGTTCTGGTCACCGAACGATCCGCAGAAGAATCCATACGACGACACCGGCTGGACCTTCCCCGAAGGCTTCGCCGTACAGGCCGTGCGCGTCACCGATCCGAAAGTCCTCACCGTCGCGATGGCGCCCGTGAAGGGTGAAGTGAAAGCGCCGGGCGGCGTGACGGGAAGCGGCAGCACCTTCCTCATCAACGCCAACGGCGACAACGCGCTCATCACGCTCCGCTACAAGCTCAAGTCGGCCGACATCTCGGCGGCCGAAGAGCCGTTCGAGAGCGGTGGCACGCAGTTCAAGCGCGGCTCGTTCGTGATCAAGGGCGTATCGCAGAGCGAGCTCGATGCCACGGCCAAGGACCTTGGCCTCAAGGTCACCGCTGTTGCCGCCGCGCCGAGCGTGAAGATGCACCCCGTGCGCGCGGCACGCGTCGCGATCATGCACACCTGGCAGAGCACACAGACGGAAGGTTGGTGGCGCCAGGCGTTCGACTTCAACGGCATTCCGTTCACCTACATCAGCACGCAGGACGTGGCGAAGGACAACAACCTCAACGCCAAGTACGACGTGATCATTTTCGGTCCCGGCGGCGGCGCCGGCCGGAGCGTCATCGAAGGGATGCCGATGTGGCGCAATCCGATCCCGTGGAAGAACACGCCGGAGACGCCGAACATCGGCAAGATCACGCAGACCGACGACATGCGTCCGGGCTTGGGCTACCAGGGTCTCGAGAACCTCCAGCGTTTCGTGAAGAACGGCGGCGTCTACATCGGCGCAGTCGGGTCGGCGCAATTCGCAATCGATTACGGCATGAGCAACGGCGTGAGCATGAGCACCGCCGGCCGTGGCACGGTGACCGGCACCTTCCTGCGCACGCGTGTCGTCGACGACGCGAGCCCGATCGTGTACGGTGTATCAGACGGTATCGCCGCCTACACCGACAACGGTGAGAGCTTCAACGTCAGCGCGACCGCCGGTGGCGGGCGAGGGGGCGGTGGCGGCGGTGGTGGTGCCGGCGCGGGTCGTGGCGGTGGTGGTGCGAACCGTGAGACGGGCCGAGGCCAGCCGGACGACGTCGATGAAGTGCAGGGACGCCCGGCGCTCGAGGACAAGTTCAAGGCGCCGCCGCGCGTGACCGTTCAGCCGTGGCAGTACGCCCCGGTGACGGACGAGATGCTCCGCAACCCACTGGCGATCATTCCGCCCGACCAGCGTCCGCGCGTCGCGTTGCGCTACTCGGCGCAGAACGATCTTCTCGTGTCGGGCTTGTTGAACGGCGGCGGCGATATCGCGCAGCGGGCGGCGGTGGTGGACGCGCCGGTGGAGAAGGGGCACGTCGTGCTGTTCTCGATCAACCCGATCTATCGCGGAGAGACGATTGGGACGTACCCGCTGGTGTTCAATACGATTCTGAACTTTGACAACTTGAATGCGGGACGGAAGCTGGATGCGAAGTAACGCCACGTCATAGCGCGATCGTGGCGGAGGGGCGATGCGGCACGCGAGCATCGCCCCTTGCTATTTCTGTGGCGACGCCTGCAACTCCCACGCAACGCGTGACGGCGTCATAAGGCGAATGGGACCATTCGGCCGAAACATGTCGCGGGTGTACCGGAAGCCCAGATCTTGGCCCAGCACGTCCTCGGGTTGAACGTGACCGGGGTGCAATCCGTAGAACGACCACCCGAGGCCCGCGACGAGTAGTCCCCCGCCGCGCCGAACGAAGGCTTCGATGACAGGGACATCCGCCGTCGCGAAATCCGGCGGACTGGCGGACGGACGAGAATCCAGATCACGCGGAGGGATATTGCCCAGCCACAAAACTCCGGCACACTGAAGATCGCGGTCGAGCTTCGCGGCAGTCGGCGGCACGGTCGTTGGCAACACCTTCCAGCGTTTTCCAAGTTGGCTCATCATCGTGCCATGATCGTGCAGGTTGACGTAGCCCTCCCACAGCACAACGGTCGGCGCCCTGCCGTTGCACTCGCGAGGTAGCGCGGCCGGCATCAGCCAGCGGATGGCGTTTTCGATGACCAGAGCATTGTCGGCGCCGCCCGACTCCCTCAATACGTTGTCCGCAGTCATGCCGTCGTGTGCGTAGACAATGACGTGCCCTTTGCCGTACTCACGGGCGACGATGAAGTCGCGCGTGTGTATCGGCGTCCTCAGCGCAACGCAAACGCCGTTCGGCGTGCAGGAGTTACTGCCGTAGCCGTCGACATCTTCCGGAATGCGCGCCAGGACCGACCACACCTTGGGGTCGTCGATGCGGGGCGCGCCGCAGTCCGAACTGACGCAAACGCTTCCCGCCGTGACCAGCCTCGGTGGCATGGCGACGGTGAGCGACCGAAAGAGACTTCGCATAGCATGGAGCTTCTCGTCTTCGGCGCGCCGTGCGGCGGTGTCCGCTCGTGCGGCATTCTTCACTGCGGTCGTCTCGTTCCTCGCCGCGAGCGCGGCATTCTTCACCGCGGTGGTCTCGTTCTTCGCCGCTATCGTACCGTTGGCGTCCGCTCGATTCCGCTCACGGGTTGCCGTGGCAGTTGTCGCCGGCGCGCTGCCAATCGACGGCTTCGATCGCCAACTTCTGGCGCGTGACGAGCGGGAACAAGTCGGCGCTCGCCTGTTGAATCCACTGGAGCAGACGTCCCCAGGACCGAACCAGCGCGTCGTGCGCCGGCTCGAGGTATGCCTCCCCGTCGGCATCTCTGCCCTCGACAAGGAGCCGCGCCGACACCAGCGCGTGACGCACATTTGCGACTCGGGCATTCTCGTCGGCGCTGGTGTGGACGAGCTCCAGATTGCTCACCCGTCGACGTGCCAGCACACCGCTCCCGCCGCCGACCATCCGCAGCAGCATCGCCTGCATTGTCGCCTGATGCGGTGCATCGAGCGCGTTGTACTCCTCCTCGGCCCGTGACCGGATTGCGCCGACGACGCCGCCCAATTGCTTGTAGTCGTCGCTGCTGAGCGCGCGATCGGTGCCGCGGCGATTGATGTACCGCACGTACATCTCGCTCAGCGCGAACGAAAGCAGCGGCAGCGCGCCGGGCATGTTCGTCACTTCGTCGAGCAGCGTGCCGACGAGTGCCGGCGGGTCAAAGTACAAGACGCGACGCGCCGCCGGCTCCTCGATGACGGCCTGCAAGTCGGCTCGGCTCATCGGCGGGACCACGAAGCGCGCCGCCTCCCATCGCGAGGCAAGCTCGGCATGATCGAACTGCGGCTCGAAGTCGGTGCGGAGTGTCATGACCACGCGCACGCGGTCGCCGTTGGCGTCGAGGATTCTCGCGATGAGCGCGAGAAAGGCGTCGCGGTCCGCCGGCACCCGCGTCATCGAAACCAGCTCTTCGGCCTGGTCCACGACGAGAACGAGCCGGCGCTCGGGGTTGGCCGAGCACCAGTGGCCGACGGTGGCCAGTACATCGGTATGGTCCTTCGGACGCTCGCCGGTCGGGCTGAGCGACGACGCGGCATCGGCGACGGACGACAGCGGCGCCGCGCCGGGGCGCACCGCCGGAAGCACGTGCCACTGCGCGTCGCCGAGCTTGGGAATGACGCCGGCCTTCACAAGGCTCGACTTCCCCGTCCCCGATGCGCCGAGGACGACGGTCAGTGTCTGCTCGGCGATGAACGCGGAGAGGCTACCGATCGCCGCATCGCGACCGAAGAACAGCGGGGCGTCGGCGGCCTCGTACGACGCGAGCCCGCGCCACGGATTGCTCTCGTATGAGAGCGGCGGGGCCTCGGGCAGCGCGAGCTCTCGTCCGGGGACGAAGAAGATGTACTGGCCTTTCTCGTGCTTGCGCATCGGCCAGAGACCGGGTGTCTGACGTTTGCCGGCGTCTGTCGACGCCTGCTGCAGCACGTCGTCGAGATAGGCGTAGGCTTCGGTCGCCGTCACGATGCCATCGCCGCCGACCACGTCCGCCGCGCCATCGATGGCGTTGAAGAACGCCATCGCGAAAGGCGAATGGGCCTCGTCGCCGTCGCGCGAACCGAGCGGTCCTGCCGACAGCTGATCGAGCGCCGTCTCGTCCTGTGCCGCGGACGTGATCAGCTGCCACGCCGGGTCACGCACAAATCGCTCGAATTTCTCGCGGTACAGAACGTCGTTCTCTTGGACGATCGCGCGCGTCCCCGACCATCGAAACGCTCCCGAGAAGCACGCGTCGAGCACCACCAACATGTGCCGGCACTGGAGCGCCGTGAGCGAGTCGTGAACGAACGGCATGTAGAGAAACGACGAGTCGTCGGATCGCCTCGCGTCGCTCGGCAGGAGGTAGCCATTCGGCCCAGTGTCTCCGTCGAGGGCCACGCCATGGCCGGCCCAATAGACGAGAACGCGGTCGTCCGGGCCGACGCGCGCCGGCAGCTCGGTCGTGAGCAGGTTCGTCACGCGCTCGCGCGTCGCTTCGGCGTCGATGAGCCGGATCACCTCGTAGCCGTGCAGTTCGGCGAGCGTCTTGGCGACGCGGCGCGCGTCATTGGCGGCAGTCCTCAGGCGTGGGATTCCCTCGCCGTAGGTGTCGATGCCGATGACGACAGCGTAAGACGAGCGGAAGGGTGCGGGAGTCGGCATCGCGCGCGCCACGGCTGAGGTGACTGCCAAGCACACACTGGTGCGATGAACGGCGGGATTCTTAGTATGTAGCGAAAAGCCGTCGTCCGCCATGCGTGCACGCGGGCGACCCGGCGTTGCCGGCGTCCACGGATCGCGGTCCGCGATCGCTACCGGCCCGTCGTCGGCTTGCGGCGCAATAGGTAGGTGTTATACCTATAATAGCCAGTTGTCCTACCTATTTGCCACAACCGATGACTCCAGCTCGCAAGCCTCCCCCTTCCGACGTGCCCAACGAGCTCCTCAAAGGCACGCTCGACATGCTCATTCTCCGGACGCTCACCGTCCAGCCGATGCACGGCTACGCGATCGTCCGCCACATCGAACGACTCTCCGGCGGCGTCTTCAGCGTCGAGCACGGCTCGCTCTATCCGGCGCTGGAGCGCCTCCAGAAGAACGGCCTCGTGACCGGGAAGTGGGGAGAATCCCCAACCGGACGACGCGCACGCTACTACACCATCACCGCCGCCGGCCGCCGCAAGCTCGGCGAAAAAGTCTCGGCGTTCGATCGCGTCTTGGCTGCCATCGACGGCGTCATGAAGGGCGCCTAGAACCATCAAGCGCAGATGTCACTCCTCGCAGCCCTCCGCCACCGACTCCGCACGCTCCTACGGCCAAGCCGATACGCGCGCGAGTTGCGCGAGGAGATGGACTTTCACCTGTCGCTCGACGCAGCCGACCAAACAGTCGGCAAGGACGAGAGAGACGTCGCGAGCTACGCCGCACGACGACGATTCGGCAACGTGACCCGCTACTCCGAGGAGACACGAGAGATGAGCGGACTTGGATTCTTCGACATGCTGCGTCAGGACGCGCGCTTCGCCTTCCGCACCTTCCGTCAATCGAAGGGCTTCACCGCCGTCGCCGTGAGCACCATCGCGCTCGGTATCGGTGCGACCGCCGCCATCTTCAGCGTCGTCGACTCGCTCATCCTCAAACCGCTGCCATATGCGGACGCCGATCGCATTGTGATGGTCTGGATGGACAATCGCAAGCTCGGTCTCCATGAAGACGTCCATTCGTACCCGAACCTGATGGACCTCCGCACGCAGAACCGATCGCTGTCGCATCTCAATGCCTATCGCGAAACGGGATACAACCTCACCGGCAGCGGCGAGCCCGTGCGGGTGACCGCCGGCGTGATGTCCGCCGAGGCGCTATCGGCGTTGAGCGCACGCCCGATCGTCGGGCAGCTGTTCACGGCCGAGAACGAAAAAACTGGGAGCGACGGCGTCGCGGTGATCGGCGAAGGTCTCTGGAAGACCAACTTCGGCGGCGACCCGTCCGTGCTCGGCAAGACCATCGAGCTCAATGGCCGAGCCCGAACAATCATCGGCGTGCTGCCCGCGTCGTTCGGCTTCCCGAGCGAGCGCACGCAATTGTGGGTGCCGTTGGTCGTCCCCGAGAACGCGAAGACGGCGCGCTCGTGGTTCTCGTGGTGGGCAGTCGGAAAGATCAAACCCGGCGTGTCGCTCGAGCAGGCACGTGCCGACCTCGGTGCCATCGCGAAGCGTCTCTCAGAGCAATATCCCACCAATCGCGACTACGGCGTGTGGGTCACGCCGCTTCCCGAGGAAGTGGTCGGCCCAACACTCCGCACCACCCTCTGGGTCATCCTCGGCGCCGTCG
>JAICLH010000248.1 GCA_025927495.1 Gemmatimonadaceae bacterium | reverse complement strand
GGTCAACCGCCCCGCTGCCGGGTCGGGGGCGCACTAGCTTTTACCCAAGCCGGGTATCTCTCCCCTTCCCGCTGCGCCTCTCCCCTGGGTCCCACTCGGCTTTCGGGCACACACCGGCACCCCACCGCACCCGCCACCACGCTTCTTTAGAAAAAAGGCCGCGTCAGCCTTTCCCGGAAATCCCTGAAGAACCAAAAAAAATTGCTAGACCCTTCTATCCATGGGGCAAAAACTCGCCGCCGCGCAGGACAATTACTTTTGTCATCCCTCCGTTTCCCTTTTGTTATCCTTTGAAGCCGTTGTCGAAAGACCCAACGGCGCGGTTCGACGCTCGCGACGCCACAGCCGAACAGATCCGCTCTGTTCATTGTTTTCGCTCTTTTCAGTTCACAACAGAGCGAAGAAGCCCACCAGGCACGGCCCCCCGCCACTGCCTAACGCTTAACATCCGGCCGCCGCGCCGCGAGGGCCGAGTCGACGAAAGCGACGGGATCGGCCACCTTGGCGAGATCGATCGGAACCTGAGGACGAATGCCCGTACCGCGCATGCCGCCTTTCGGTAGATCGGCCCGGCGCGTGATCGTGCCGTAGCCGACGTACCATCTGTGCTCGTGCGGCGCAATCGAGACGATGGACGTGCTCTCATAGTCGAGCGCGCCGGCTGTCGGCTCGCCGAAGACCGTCGCGCGCGGACTCTGGAGCGCGTACACCACGAGCACTTCGGACGCGCTCACCGTCCCGCGGTCGGTGAGCACGCCGACCGCGCGCGGACCCGACGCGACGACCCAGTCGCGCGGATCGGGCTTCTCGGGCGGCGCCGCGGGATCGTGGAGCGGCACCAGCCGACCGGGGTGCGCTTTGAGACGCGCAACCAAACTGCGCACGAATGCGCTCGTGTCGGGACCGAACGCGTGCTCGGCGTAGTGGATCTGGTCGGGAGAGGACAACATCAACGACGAGTCGAGCGGATACGGCGTCGGCCGATCGTGCGCGAGCATCACGTACGGGCCTAACGCATCGGTCATTTGCGAGCCGCCGCCTTCGTTGCCGCGCAGGTCGATGATGAGACGGTCCGCGGATGCGAGCTCCGTGGCGTGCGCCGCGACCATGCTGTCGATCACGGCCTTGAAGCCGGAGTGCGATGGAATCGCGAACACCAACGTGCCGTTGCGCCGATAGACCGTTGGGCGATGCGGGTCCACCGCATCGAGTGTGCCCGAGTCGGCGGGAGGAACCGGAAAGGCTTTGCCCCAGATGCCCGGCGACAATCGCAGCAGCACGTGCCGATAGATCGCGCCCTCGAGATGCGACACGAAATAGCCGGGGCCGGACAGATCCACGTCGTACGAGCCATCGCCTCGACGCGCGATGTAGGCGCGCACACTGCCCGGCGTCCACGTCGACGTATCGGCCGCGAGCATCGCAGCCACGAAATGCCCGGCGCCCTTCGATGAATCGGGAACGATCGCGACGCGCAGTCCGCGATCGTACCAGATGCCTTCGATCGGGTCGAGCTGCTGCGTGTGCTGCTCGTAGTACGCGCGCGCACTCGCCTCGGTGACGCCGCGCCTGGCCACCGACTTTTCGCGTCGCAGCAGCTCGGCGCTGTCGATGTCGGGGTTCTGAAAGACGAACAGATGCGGGTCGTCGAACCACGCCGTGAAATCGTGCAGCACGAAATAGCAGCTGTCGCCGGTGGTGCGCTTGGCGCGCGCCGCGAGCGCGGCTTTCATGCTGGTGTACTGTCGCAATCGCTCACCGTGCAGCTCGAGCAGGTAGCCCGCGTAGTCCGCGCGCAATTTGCTATCGAGACCGGAGAGATCGGTCGCGCAGGTAGGCGAAGAATCAGCGGGTGCGGCAGCGAGCACGAGGAACAGGCCGAGTGCAGGAATCATGGCGCGGACTGGTTGGTGGTGACGACGATCATCACGCGGCAGCACGACCTACGTGTGGACACACTCGGCAGTTTCGGCGTCGCGTGCTGCGACGGATGTTCCGTCAAATGCGCGAGCGCAGCGCCGCGGGCGTGAGCGCTTGGAGGTAGCTCGCGAGCCACGTGAAATAGTGGGTCACGAGGAGCAGCCCGATGACGATGAGCAGCAGGCCGCCGGCTCGGCTCATCCAGACCATCGCGCCGCGGAAGCGCGCGAACGTGGCGAGGAAGCGATCGATGGCCAGCGCGGCGATCAGGAAGGGTATCGCAAGGCCTAACGAATACACGAACAGCAGGAGCAGGCCGCGCTGCAGATTGGCCACGGTGGACGTGTAGACCAGAATCGAGCCGAGGATCGGCCCGATGCACGGTGTCCATCCGGCGCCGAAGGCGACGCCGACGAGCACGGTGCCGAGGTAGCCGACCGGCTTGTCCGCAAAGTGCACCCGGCGCTCCCGGTCGAGCGCGCGCCAGTCGAAGACGCCGAGGAGATAGAGGCCGAACGCGATGATGAGCACCCCGCCGGCCCGCGCCAGCCACTCCCGCGACGCCAGCAGCACCCGGCCTAACGCACTGGCGGTGGCGCCTAACGCCAGAAAGATGAGCGTGAAGCCGAGGATGAAGAGCAGCGCGTGGATGAGGGCGGTGCGGCGGGAGCGCTGGACCTCATCGACACTCATCCCGGTGATGAACGTGACGTAGCTCGGGATGAGCGGGAGGACGCACGGGGACAGGAAGCTCAGCAGGCCGGCGGTGAACGCCACGGCCACGCCGAAGGTCGCGGTCTGGTCCATGTCAGGCCGCGCGGCGCGCGCGCGGCGGATCGCTCAGCCGGCGGATGCCCACGGACGGTCGGAGACGGCGATGCGGAACGCGTCGCCCGAGAGGCGCTCGGGCTCGTCGTCGCCGCCGGCGCGCTCGTGCACGCCGCGCACGACCACGCCGACGGTGGGTGGCGGCGCATCGGCTTCCTCGATGAGACCCACGTCCCAGGTGCCGCGCTCGGGGCCCTTGAGTACGAGCCGGTAGTGCGCCCGGTACACCGTTAGGCGCGCCGGCTCCTCGTCCCCGGGCTGCTCCTCGTCGCGGCGCTCGTCGTCGGGTTGCTCGGTCCCGGGCGCACCGGCATCGGCCGGCGCGTTGTCGGCCGGACGGGGAACCGGAGCGTCTCCAGCGGGCGCATCCGCCCGCGCCAGCCGCGCCGCGATCACCGCGACCGCGCTCTCGATCCCGCCCTGCCTGAGCGGCGGAAAGAGGTGCAGCTCTTCCACGCGGTCCGCGCTCAGGCGCTCGGCGATCGCGCGGAGAAATCGCTCGCGCGTGTCGGCGGTGGTCATCGCGCCGCCGCCTCCGCGGGCCGCGCGCGCTGCATGCCGCGCGCATCCAGCTCGCGTTCCACGTACAATCGCAGGATGTGCATGAAGTCCTGTGCGTTAGTCACGACGCCGAACGCCTGGTGCGTGCCGCGATCCTTGAGCTTGCTCACCACGAACTCCGACGAGTCGACGCAGATGGTGGGCAGCTCGCGGAGGGAGCCATCGGGCTCGGTGACGAACGCGGGCAGCATGTTGCCGGTGGCGATGGCGTGCAGCGCGGTGGCGATGAGGATCGCCATCGTCGCCTTTGTCGTGTGCGCCTTCATGGCGTCCTGGCAGTCAATCGAGTCGTTGATCACGCTCGGCAGCGGGCCATCGTCGCGGATGGAGCCGCACAGCACGTACGGCACGCCGCTGGTGACGCAGGCGTGCATGATGCCGTCGGTGATGATCCCCTGTCTAACGGCAGCTTCGATCGATCCGGCCGCGCGCACGCGATTGATGGCGCGCATGTGGAGCCCGTGTCCGCCGCTCGTCGCCCGGCCCGATCCGGTCATGCCTAACGTCGTGCCGAAGATCGACGCCTCGATGTCGTGCACCGCCACCGCGTTGCCGGCCAACAGCGCGCCGACGAATCCGTGCTGGATGAACCACGTCATGTCGGTGCGGGCGCGCGAGTGGACCAACGCCGGACCGGTGACCCAGACGGGGTAGCCGCCGCGCTCCCGCTCTTCGACTAACAGACGCGCCATGAGCGCGTAGTCGATGGGCTTTTCGCGCGAAACCTCGCTCGTCATGAACTTGAACTCGCCACCGTCGGCGGCGTCGCCCATGAATGCGTCGGTATAGACGAAGATGCCGTCCGATCCATCTTCGGCCATGCCCACCGCGACGAGCTCGCCGCGCGCGACGCGGCGCATCTCCTTCACCCAGAGCGTGCCGCCAGCATCGAGCACGAGCGCGCCGTCCATGCGCGGTTCGCGCGGCATGCGCCACTCGTGTCCAATATGGACGTACGTCGGCAGATTGGTGGTCGAGAAAAAGCCTTCCGGCAGCACGCCATCGGCGGGGGCCGCGACGAAGCGGGCCTCCGGCAGCGCCGCAAACCGCGCGGCGCTGAAATCAGGATGATTGAACTCGGGCACGAAGAAAGGTACTCGAGGGAGGGGGTTTCGGGACAGGGACGAGCTCGCTCATGGACCGTGGGTATTGAGTCAGACATGGGATCGCAAAGACAGGGAATGGGGAAGCGGGGGCGGGGGCGCGGG
>JAICLH010000015.1 GCA_025927495.1 Gemmatimonadaceae bacterium | reverse complement strand
CTCGACCAGCAAACGATGGACGAGGCGACGGCCATGTCGCTCTTTCCCCAGCGGCTGGCCGCCTGGGTGAGCGGGTCGCTCGGCCTGGTTGCGCTCGCGCTGGCGATGCTCGGGATCTACGGCGTGATCGCGTACACCGTGGCGCAGCGGACGCGCGAGATCGGCGTGCGGGTTGCGTTAGGCGCAACGCGCGCCACCATTCTCGGCATGGTGCTGCGTCAGGGGCTGGTGCTCGCCGGCGTGGGGATCGTCGTCGGCCTGGCCGCCGCCCTGGCGGCAACGCGGCTCCTTGCCGATTTTCTCTTCGGCGTTCCACCCACGGATCCCGCCACGTTCGCCGGCGCCGCGGCGATCCTCGTCATGGTGGCGCTCGCGGCGAGCTGGCTGCCGGCGCGCCGCGCGGCGGCGAGCGATCCGATGATCGCGTTGCGCGCGGAGTAGCAGACGGGCGGCAGCGTACGTTTCCGTTAGGTGCGGGACGCAAAGATGTCGCCGACATTACTGCGGCCGACGTAGCACCCACCGCCCCGGTCCGTACACCGCGACCATCAACAGGCCTCCCATGATCCCGAGGTTCTTGAAGAACTGGGTTTGATTCGTGGCGGCGGCCATCCCGTTCATCCTCCAGAAGTCATGTAAGCAGACGCTGACGATGCCGATATAGACGAACAACACCGCCGCCGCCGGCCGTGACCACAATCCCGTCACGAGGCACATGGACCCCAGTAGCTCGACCACGAGAGCCGCGGCGAGCAGCGGGCCCACCAGGTGCATGCCATGCGCTTCCATGTACGCAGCTTGGCCGTCCCACCCCTGAATCTTTCCATTCGCTGCGATCGCAATCTCCGCGACGAGCAGGAGACGAGCAACGAACGGAGCGAGGCCCGTCTTTACGGTGTCGTTCACTTCGATCCGGCCGCGCCGGCGTGCGGTCGGTTCTCCCAGACCACGTTGATGATCTTCCATGAGCCGTCCCATTTGATTTCCTCGAGGAAATCGACCCACGTCGTGGCGTCGATGCGTACGACGGCGTCGTTGCCGAAGACGCCGAGCACCGTCACCGAGTCGCGCCACTGCTCCCGCGGAATCTTGCCGACGGCCGCACGCGTCGACTGGATGAGCTCCTCGGCGGTGAGGTCGACCAACCGGCTGTGCCCTTGGCTGTCGGTGTACACGAGCCGCTTCGCCAGGTGCGTGTGGAGCGCGTGCTCCATACGGGCGGCGTCGCCCGAGTACCAACCGTCTATATAGTCGAGCGCCGTCTGGCGAATCGCGGCGGAATCGGCGGCGGTCTGCGCGATCGCAGGACGTTGGGCGGCGGCGATCACTGCCACCGTTAGCACAGCGGAAAGCAGGCGCATCGAAGACTCCAGCGAGGAAGCGATGCGCCAACGTTGCGTGCCCGGGCCGACCGCGTCGGCCTTGTTGTGACGACTTTGCCGGTGGCGGTGACGAGTCGGTAAGACCGCGGCTCGAACGGATCGCCACCGCCGAAGAGTTTCGTAGATTCCGGTGTGACCACGCCCCCTTCCCCGTTGCGCACCCCGTCCACCGCCGGATCGTACTCGCGCCGCGATTGGGCGATCGCCATCGGCCTCTGGTCGTCGCTCGCGGCGCTCTCCATTCTCCAAACGGCGCTCTACCTGGAGCAACGCGGGCAGGCGATCGAGTGGCGACCACTCATCATTGGTCGCGCGCTCGACTGGTACAGCTGCCTGGCGCTCGCGCCCGTCTTCGTGTGGATCGTTCGCCGCTACACGATGACGCCCGGTCGCCGAGGGCGCGGCGCGGCACTCATTGTCCTCGCCGCGGCGGCATTCGTGCCGATCAAGTATGCCGTGCTCGTGCCGCTCACCCGCGCGCTGGCGCCGCCGGCGCCGCGATCCGTTCGCGGCGCGATCGTCGCCAACTTCTTTACCGAGATGCTGTTCCTCATCGGCATCGCACTCGCGATCTACGCGGTCGAGCTGTTCAAGCGCGTGCGGCAATCGCAGCTCGAGCAGTCACGTCTCGGACGCGAGTTGGCACAAGCGCGGCTGGAAGCGCTCACGCTGCAACTGCAGCCGCATTTTCTGTTCAACACGTTGAATGCCGCGGTGGCGCTGATCCGGCACGACGCCCGCGCCGCGGAGGACATGCTCACCGACTTGAGCGAGATGCTCCACATGACGTTAGGCGAGCCGCAGGTGCAGGAAGTGACGCTCGAGCGCGAGCTCGCGGACGTCGCGCGCTATGTTCGCATCATGACGCACCGGTTCGGCGCGCGGTTGGTCGCGACCGTCGACGCCACGCCGGCTGCCCGGCTCGGCCTCGTGCCGTGGTTCGTGCTGCAGCCGTTGGTCGAGAACGCGATCGAACATGGGCTCGCGCGATGCGAGGGAGGCGGAAGCGTGCGCATCACCGCGAGCGCCGATCACGATCGTCTCACGATGCAGGTGTGGGACTCGGGCTGCGGCGGCGACGACGGGTCCATACCGCCCAAGAGCAGTCGTGGTATCGGTCTGTCGAATACCAGGCACCGGCTGGAGGCGCTCTACGGCGACGACTTCACGTTCGTCGTGACGCCACACGACGCGGGGACGACCGTCGCCATCGACGTCCCGTATCGGGTCGCCTAACAATGTCCACCCGCCGACGCGTGTTGATCGTGGACGATGAGGACCTCGCGCGCAGCCGTCTGCGCGATCTGTTGGCCGAGCGCGAGGACGTGGCGGTAGTCGGCGAGTCGGCGGGCGGACAGGCGGCCGTCGAGGACACGGCGCGACTGGACCCGGAGGTTCTTCTCCTCGACGTGCAGATGCCGGTCATGAACGGCTTCGACGTCGTCGACGCGATCACGGACCTCGCGCGTGGACCGCGAGGACCGATCGTGATCTTCGTGACCGCGTACGACCAGTACGCGGTGCGCGCCTTCGATGCGATGGCGCTCGACTATCTCCGCAAACCGGTGTCGCCCGCGCGGCTCGATGCCGCGATGGATCGAGCAATCGATCAGCTCGAGCTCCGCGAGCGGGCGACGTCCATGAACGGTTCGGTCTTCGCCGACGGCAGCGACGTGTGGGCGACGACGCAGGCGCTTCGTGAGCAGGCGCAGCCGGACGCGGGCTATGCGTCGCGCTTTGCGGTGCGCCGCGGAGATCTCGTGCACTTTTTGAAGCCGGCCGAGCTTGATTGGGTCGATGCGGCGGAGAATTATGTGCGCATGCACGCGGCCGGCACGGCGTATCTGCTGCGGTGTCCGTTCGGCGCGTTCGCGGCGCGTCTCGACCCTCGCCAATTCATGCGGGTCCACCGGTCGGCGATCGTGAATCTCGATCGCGTGCAACGCATCGAGCCGTTCACACGCGGCGAGTTCGTGCTCGTGCTAACGGACGGCACGCGGCTGCGCTCGAGCCGGGCGTATAGCGAGCGACTGCGGCAATTGGTTCGCGACGGGGTCGGCTGAGCCTATTGCATGCGGGACTCGACGTCGTGATCGCGGCGACTGAAACGAGCTGGTGCAACGCGACCACGGCACCGATGGCTCGCGGTTGACGCGCGAGAACAACGTGAAGATGTTCGAGGATCACGCCTACCGGATCTCGCGATCGATGCCGACAACCTGGATTCGCTACGCACTACTGACGGCCATCGCGTCGGGCCTGGTCGCACTGGCGCCCGTCCGAGGGAGCGTTGCAGCAGCACCCGCGGCCAAACAGCCGCTCCTCGGCGACGAAGGGCCGATGCCCGAATTGAAGGGTGCCAAGGGCTGGCTTAATTCCGCGCCGTTGACCACCCAGTCGCTGCGCGGGAAAGTCGTGTTGGTCGACGTCTGGACGTATTCGTGCATCAACTCGCTCAGGCAGCTGCCCTACCTCGAAAGTTGGGCAACGAAATACAAGAACCAGGGCTTGGTGGTGATCGGCGTGCACGCGCCAGAATTCGGCTTCGAGAAAGTGCCCGCCAATGTCGACACTGCCGTGCACGATCTGAGCGTGACTTACCCTGTGGCAATCGACAGCGACCACAAAATCTGGGACGCATTCCACAACCGGTATTGGCCGGCCGACTATTTCATCGACGCGAAGGGTCGCATTCGTCACCACCATTTCGGCGAGGGCGACTACGAGGAATCCGAACGCGTCATCCAGGAGCTGCTGAAGGAGAATGGAGCGAGCGGCGTAACCGACAGCATCGCTCGCCCAACGGGCACCGGTATCGAGGCGCCGCCGAACACGGAGTTTCGCTGGTCGCCGGAAACCTACGTGGGCTACGGCCGCGCCGAGAACTTTGCGTCTCCCGAGCAGGTGGCGCACGACCGTGCAACCGTGTACAGCCTGCCGGCGACTCCCGGCCTGGATGAATGGGGACTCGGCGGCTCGTGGAATGTGGGGGCCGAGCACGCCGTGTTGGCTGCCGCGCCCGGCAGGATTCGGTTCCGGTTCCGCGGTCGCGACGTGCACCTGGTGCTGGGCCCATCGCCTAACGGAACGCCGGTGCGGTTCACGGTGACGGTGGACGGCGCCGCGCCGGGCGACGACCATGGCGCGGATGACGCCGCCGACGGGTCCGGCGAAGTGCGCGAGCCGCGCCTCTATCAGCTCATCCGGCTGCGCGAGCCGGCGGAGGGCCGCACGGTCGAGATCGAGTTCCTCGACCCTGGCGTCGAGGCCTTCGTGTTCACGTTCGGTTAGGCACACAGACTCCAGCCCGTACCCGACACGGCGCTACGCCAGCTTCATCTGCCGGAGCAGCGCGCGAAATCGCCGGTGGGCGCGGAGCGGCGTGAACAAGAACGAGCCCTTGATGCTGTACGCCGACCCGGCGTGTTCGGCCACCGCGCGCTCGAGCCAATCGAGCGCCCGGTCGTGATCGCCGAGTCCGACGTACACGTAGGCGAAATGAAAGGGTGACACATACCCGGTCCGCGCCCGCTTCTCGAGCTCGTCCACGATCCCCAGCGCCTTCTCGGTGTGTCCGGCCAACGCATAGGCGTGGCCCAGTTGGCCCAACCACAGCGTGCTGTTGGGCGATGCCGATACGGCGCGCTCCAGTTGGGCCAACCCGGCGTCCGCCCGGCCGCTCAAGAAATACGCCCAGCCTAACGTGGCGCGCGCGCGGTCGTAATCGGGGTCGAGCTCCACGGCGACTTCGGCGCGAAGGACCGCCTGATCGTAGCGACCTGCACGCAAGAGCGTCGTCACCACATCGAGGCGATGCGCCAGCGGGTCCAATTCGTTGGCGCGCTGGTGCATCGCGACGGCCTCGTCGTAGCGCTCGTGCGCCGCGCACAGCCGACCGTACAAATCGAACGCGTCGGCATTGCTCGGCCGCAACTCCAACGCCAGTTGGAATTCGCGCTCGGCGCTCGCCCAATCGAACTCCAGCACCGTCTTCAGGTATCCCATCGTGCAATGCGCAGCGCCGAGGTCGGGGTCGAGGCGAACCGCCGTCGCCGCCGCATCCGCCGCGCGCTTGTACGAGACGTCAGGCCCGATGACACCATTTTCCGCGAGCTCAATGTACGCCATCGACAGATGCGCAAACGCGAGCGCGAACGATGGGTCGCGCGCGATCGCGCGATCGAAATATTCGATCGCTCGTGCGAGCGTGTCCGGCGTGTATTTGATGAACCACTCGCGGCCCTGCAAAAAAAGCTGGTACGCCAGGATGTCTTTCGTCGGTGGCTTGTGCACGCGGACCTGCTCGTCGCGCGATAACTCCGCTTTGAGTGCCTGAGCGATGTGGATCGCGACTTCGGTCTGGATCGCGAAAATGTCGGTCAGCTGTCTGTCGTAGGTGTCCGCCCACAGGTGTCGCCCGGTCTCCGGATCGATGAGCTTCGCCACGATACGCACACGCTCGCCTGCGTAGCGAATGGTCCCGTCGAGGATGGTGGCCGCACCGAGGGTGGCGCCAATATCCTTGAGACTCTGCTGCCGCTGCTTGAACGGCATCACCGACGCGCGCGAGATCACTTTGAGGGCGCGAATCTTGGATAACTGCGCGATGACGTCCTCGGTCATCCCGTCCGCGAAATACTCCTGATCCGTATCCGCGCTGAGGTTGACGAAGGGCAATACCGCAACCGACGCCGGCGCCGTACGACCTATATCGCCGAGCACCGGATTCCGTCTCGATCCGGCGCGACGCAAGCGTTCGGCGAGGGCAACAACATCCGGGTCGGGCCCGAGATCGAGATCGACACGCCTGCGGTTTGCATGCTCGCTCGCGTGTTGGATCGCCCCGGCATGATCGCCGGCAACTTCGAGCGCGCGCATGAGCGCTTGCGCGTGCGCGCCCGAGTGCGGGTCGGCGGCCACCAGCCGGCGGCATGTCCCCACCCTGCCGTGGATGTCGCCTGACTGCTCCTGGCGCGCAGCGACCGCGAGCAAGGCACCGATGTACGCGTGTGAGAGCTCGGCGCGACGTTCATCGAGCCAGTAGCCGAACTCGGTCGAATCGTCGAGGTGAAAGCCATCCAGCAGGGAGCCGGCATACAGTTCCACCACGCGGTCGGACTCGCGTCGGGACATCGCGCACCGCAACTCATGCAAATCGCATGCGGCGCCTGATGGGTCGAACAGCAGTCCATCGCCGGTCGACGCGATCGCGCGGTCGCCGAGGGCCGCGCGGAGCACGTGCACCGCGAGATTGAGCAGACGCCGTGCGTTAGGCAGGTCTCGCTCGGGCCACAACAGCGCCATCGCCCGGTCGCGCGAGACGGGCTGCGGCCACGCGGCAACAATGAGCGTCAGCAACGCAATGCGGTGACGCTGCACTGGCGGGCCGGTCAGAGCCGCCTCGCCGGATCGGAGGCACGCGCCGCCCAACAGTTGGATCGTGAGCATGGTCGATCGTGACCGGCTAATCAGCGGCTAACCGTGAGCGTAAGGGGCGGTTAATCACTGCAGCTCATGCTTGGCGTGGGTTGAGCATAACCTAAACCACGCGAGGCCACCATGACACGCAGCGCCAAGATGCTAACCGCACTCGCGGTGCTGGCCGGATGCAGCGGCCAGACCGCCGCAAGCCGGGTCAACGCAAGCGATGGGAACGCGCCACCGGTAGTCCAGGGTTTGAGCGCCGCGATCCAACACGATGTCGCTGTTCTCCGGGCGGTCACGGCGCCGTTCCACGACTTCGATCAGGCGAGGGCAGCCGGTTGGTCTGCGCAGATTACGCCGTGCATGACCGATCCGGGCGGGGCCGGCGGCATGGGGTTCCACTACGGAAAGGTCAAGCTCATCGACGGATCGGTGCACGTCGATCAGCCGCAGTTGCTGCTGTTCGAACCCGAGCAGAACGGCCGGCTGCGATTGGTGGCGGCGGAATACATCATTCCCTACACCTTCGTGCCCCGAAGCGCCGCGCCGCCGGTCCTGTTTGGGCAGGAATTCCAGCAGGTCGACGCCTTTCAGTTGTGGGGTCTCCACGTGTGGGCGTGGAAGAACAATCCGAGCGGACTCTTCGCCCCGTGGAACCCGGTGGTCACGTGTGCCAACGCCACCGCGCAAGTCTCCATGTCGCACAAGTGACCGATCTCGACACCACGGTTGGAGAACACCGATGCCAAGGTACATCATCGAACGCGAGATCCCTCATGCCGCGGCGCTATCGGCCGCTGAGCTCAAGGCCATTTCGCAGCGCTCATGCGCCGTGTTGCAGCAACTCGGTCCGAGCATTCAGTGGGTGCAGAGTTACGTGACCGAAGACAAGATCACGTGTGTGTACATCGCACCTGATGCGGAACTCATCCGAGAGCACGCGCGGCGCGGGGGATTCCCCGCCGACCGCGTGCTCGAGGTGGCGACGATCATCGATCCGACGACAGCGGAATCGAACGAGCTCGCGGTTGCTGCCGGGACGTAGCCGAAGGGAGTGCCAGCCACGACAACGCCCTCGGCCTAACGGCCGAGGGCTTTCTCGTCGTCGGGCACAGTGCGCGCCGCTCCGGGTACCTCTCCGTTAGGCGACGAAAGCAAAGAAGTCGCCAACACAATGTATGTCAGCGACCTCGATGATAGCAGGGGCGGGACTCGAACCCGCGACCCCGGCATTATGAGTGCCGTGCTCTAACCAGCTGAGCTACCCTGCCCTGCCCGCACTGCAGTCGGGACCATAAAACGTAGTCCGCCGGAGCTCCACCGACAACGGTTCCCGTCGGAACAATCTTCAGGCCGGCGCTGGAATCTCCGCTCCGCCTTGGTCAGCTTGCGACATACCGAGCGCGCTCACGCGTCGTTCCATCCGACGCCGCGCCCCGACGTCGATACGCGGAGATTGAGCCATGCCCAACACCACCGGCACCGCCTCCCCACCAACCTTAGGCGTCCCCACCCGCATCGTCATCCTGGGCGGCGGCTTCGCGGGCGTCATCACCACCCGACGCCTCGAGAAGCTCCTCGGCGCACGACGCGATGTCGAAATCGTCCTCGTGAGCCGCGACAACTACTTCCTCATCACGCCGCTCCTCTTCGAGGCCTGTTCGGGGACGCTCGAGCTGCGCCACTGCTCGCAGCCCATCCGGCCGGTCCTGCAGCGGGCGCGGTTCATCGAGGCGACGGTCGATCGCATCGACCTCGATCGGCGCACGGTATCGCTCACGGTGCCGGAAGGCACGGTGCAGGACCTCGCCTACGACCACATCGTGCTTGCGTTAGGCGCAAAGACCAACGAGCGGATCATCCCCGGCTCGTCGCAGGCGTTCACGTTCAAGACGATCGCCGACGCCATCGTGCTGCGCAACCACCTCATCGAGCGCTTCGAGCGCGCCGACGTGGAAACCGACCCGGAGCGCAAGCGACAACTCCTCACCGTCGTGGTGATCGGCGCGGGACTCGTGGGTACGGAGCTCACCGGCGAGCTCACCGCGTTCGTCGACGAGATCGTCCGCTGGTATCGCAATATTCGCCGAGAGGACGTGCGCTTCTATCTGATCGAGGCGGGGCCGCGCATCCTGGGCGAAGTCGACGCGCCGCTCGCGGCGCACGCGGCGAACGTGCTAACGAAACGCGGTGTCGACATTCGCACGCAGACACCGGTGCGCAGCATCGACCAGGGTCGCGTCACGATGGCCGACCAGGTCGTCGAAGCGAGCACCATCGTGCTTTCCGCCGGCATCGAGCCGAATCCGCTCGTGGCGGCCCTCCCGGTCGAAAAGGACCGGCACGGCCGCATCATCGTCGACGCGACCATGCGCAGCGCCGCGCGCCCCTCGGTCTGGGGACTCGGCGACTGCGCCGCGATTCCCGATCCGAGCGGCAAACCGTACCCGTCGCTCGCCCAGCACGCCGTGCGGGAAGCGAAGGTGCTGGCGCACAACATCGCACGTGTGCTCAAGGGCGAGCAGCCGCGGCCGTTCGTGTACTCGCAGTTGGGCGTGATGGCCGCCCTCGGTCACTTCCAGGCGATCGGCCGCGTCATGGGGTTTCCACTTACGGGATTCCCTGCTTGGTGGACGTGGCGCACGTACTACCTTTTCCAGATGCCGCGGTGGTCGCGCCGGATTCGCATCATGATCGACTGGACGGTAGCACTCTTCTTCCGGCCGGACATCGTGAAAGTGGACCTGGCGGTGGAGTCGCGGCAATTGGAGCGGGCGTGCGCGGCGGGTGCCGACGCACCGGTGCGCGTGGTCTCGGGCGAGGCCACTCGACCACGCCTAACGGAGCGCGCGGAGCCCGCGCCCATGGCGGCGTCGCCGGGAGCGCGGTCCGCGCCGTAGGCGCGGGCATGGGGCGTATTCACGGGAGGATGGGATGAAGGTGTTGCTCATTGGCAGCCACGGCACCATCGGCAAGGCGGTGGCGGCCGCGCTCTCGCCGACGCACGTGGTGATCGGCGTCAATCATCGCACGAGCGACCTGACGGTGGATCTGGCCGACTCGACATCGATCCAGTCGCTGTTCGAGCACGTCGGCATGGTGGACGCCGTGGTCTGCGCCGCCGGCGCGGCGCGGTTCCGTCCGTTAGGCGAGCTCACCGAAGAGGACTTCGTCTTCGGCAACCAGAACAAATTGATGGGCCAGGTGAACGTCGCGCGCCTCGCGCGGGAGTGGCTCTCCGAGCGCGGCTCCATCACGCTCACGAGCGGCGTGCTGGCGCGCGAGCCCATGCCCGGCAGCGCGTCCGTGAGTCTGATCAACGCCGCGATCGAAGGGTTCGTTCGCGCCGCCGCGCTCGAGCTGCGCTCGGGACTGCGCATCAATGCGGTGAGCCCGCCGTGGATCACGGAGACGGTGCAGGCGATGGGCATGTCGATCGCCAATACCCTGCCCGCCTCGACGGTGGCCAAGGCGTACCGCGACAGTGTGCAAGGCACGATGACCGGTCAGATCCTCGACGCGCGGCGCTACGCGTGATGGCCCATCGGCCCAACGAAACCTGACGCCGGGCGACGCATTCGGCACGCTCGCCGCGTCACCCTACCCGAACCGGAACATCGGCGCTATGTTCACTACGTGACATAAGCGCCGCTGCGCTTGTGCCGCTGCTTACACCGCCGAAGTCTTGTCCTGTGCGCCGGCGCCGACGGCCGCCGTTCCACGACGCACTTTCACTCTGATCGCGAAAGCGAGGAGTCGATCGTGCGTCGTTTGCGCATCACCGTGCTCGATCTCACCACCGAGCGACCGACCCGCGCGCTGTACGCTCGCCTCATGAACGCCAACCTCGCGAGCATCATGCCGCAGGTGGTTGCCGTCTGGTGCGAGCAGGCGGGTCACCAGGTTCGCTTCGTGTGCTACACGGGCTTCGAGGACCTCGCCGCCGAGGTGTTCGCCGAAACCGACGTGCTGTTCATCGGCGCGTTCACGCAGGCTGCCCACACGGCGTATGCGATCAGCAACGTGCATCGGCGGCGTGGGACGGTGACGGTCCTCGGCGGACCGCACGCCCGATGCTATCCGCACGATGCGGCGCGTCACTTCGACTACGTGCTCGGATTCACCGACCGCACGGTGATCGATGATCTGCTGCGCGACTGCAGGCCCAACCCGGCCGCCGGCGTGCAACTCGGCGCGGCACGGCAACCGCAGTCGCTGCCGAGCGTCCAGGAACGCTGGAAATTCATCGAGCCCACGCTGCGCAAGACGCCGATCCTCAAGATCGTGCCGATGCTCGGCAGCTTGGGATGCCCGTACACGTGCCCGTTCTGCATCGATTCGACGGTCGACTACCAACCGCTCGCGTTCGATCAGATCCGCGACGATCTGCGGTTTCTGTTAGGCAAGATCAAACGGCCGCGCGTGGGGTGGCACGATCCGAACTTCGGCGTGCGATTCGACGACTACATGGGTGTCATCGAGGACGCCGCACCGCCGGACAGCATCGACTTCTTCGCCGAGAGCAGCCTGTCGCTCTTGTCCGAGCCGCACCTGGTGCGACTCAGGAAGAACGGCTTCAAGGCCATCCTCCCCGGCATCGAATCGTGGTTCGCCCTCGGCAACAAGGCGAAGACGGGTCGCGAGGTGGGCATGGACAAAGTCAGGCGGGTGGCCGACCACGTGAACATGATTCTGCGCTACGTGCCGTATGTGCAGACGAACTTCGTGCTCGGTCTCGATACGGACGAAGGACCCGACCCGTTCGAGTGCACGAAGCGCTTTCTCGATCTGGTCCCGGCGGCGTTCCCGGCCTTCTCGCTCCTGTCGGCGTTCGGTAGCGCCGCGCCGCTCAACCTCGAGCTGCAACGAGCGGGGCGTGTCCTTCCGTTCCCGTTCCACTTTCTCGACGCGAGCCAATCGATGAACGTCGTGCCGAAGAATTATGCCTGGCCCGCGTTCTATGACTATCTGCTCGACCTCGAGCGATACGCGTTCTCGTGGCCGCAAATCGCGAGACGTTTCCGCGCCAACGAGGGCCAGATCGCGAAGTGGATGAACGTCGTCCGCGGAGCGTCGTCGGAGCGGAACGGCCGGGTCAAACAGCACGCGCACGTGCGCTCGCTGCTCGATTCCGATTCGAGCGTGCGCGGCTTCTTCGATCGAGACACGACGACCGTGCCGCGTCCGTACCTGGATCGCATCCAGTCCGACCTTGGTCCGTTGTGGAGCGCCCTGCCGCCGGGAGGTCTCGAGCACGATCCGAACGAGTACCTGCATCATGTGAGCGAGCCCGGCACTGGTGGAATTGTGGTGCCGGCTCGGACCAAATCGGTGCGCGCCGCTGTGGCGTCCGCCTAACGAGTACGCCGGCGCGCGCGCCACGAGCGCGCGCCGTTCATCTCACGACATCCAGATTCGGCGCTTCGGCCTCGTCTTCTGCCGTCAGGTGATTCACCGCTGTGTGGACCGAGGACGAGCATGCGCGCGAATGGTGCACGGAGAGAGCCCGAGCAAAATCAATTGCTCCGGGCGTTGCCGCAGGCCGAGTATAGACGGTTGCTGCCGGGATTGCGGGACGTGACCCTGGGCCACGGCGAGGTGTTGTACGAGACCGGCGATCGCATTCGGTACGTGTACTTCCCACAGAACGCGGTGGTGTCGCTGCTCGCGCCCATCTCCGGAGGAGCGGGCGTCGAGATCGCGATCATCGGCAACGAGGGGATGGTCGGCTTGAGCGTCTTTCTTGGCGCGCCGACCGCGCAAAGCCGGGCGGTGTCGCAAGTCCCGGACGGCGCTCGGCGCCTCACGGTCGCGGCCTTCCTGCGGGCGCTCGCCCGCAGCGCCGAACTCACGCGAATCATGCTGCGCTACGCGGACACGTTGTTAGGCCAGGTGGCACAGTGCGCGGCGTGCAATCTCCGGCATTCGGTGTCGCAACGCTGTGCGCGCTGGTTTCTCATGGCGCACGACCGTGTGGGCGCGGACCGCTTTGCGCTGACGCAGGAGTTCCTCGGCCAGATGCTCGATGTGGGACGGCCCACGGTCTCGTTGGCGGCACGGCGCCTGCAGGCGGCCGGCGCCATCACGTACAGCCGCGGCCAGGTGACCGTCACCAGCCGAGCGCGACTGGAGAAGGAAGCGTGCACGTGCTACGGGGTGATCGTCCGCGACTACGCGCGTGTATTTGCGCCGGGTCCGGCGGCGCGGCGTCCGCCGTTGGCCGTAGCGCGTTAGGCGGGTAGAAACGGAATCGGGGCGCCCCGGGGAGGCGCCCCGAGTCCGTTAGTAGCGGGGGCGGGATTTGAACCCGCGACCTTCGGGTTATGAGCCCGACGAGCTACCAGGCTGCTCCACCCCGCGTCAGTGTGCGTAATATCGTCCGACCCGACGGGGGCGTCAAGGCTTGATCCCGCCGTCCCCGCCCTTTGCCGACGTGTCGGCGGGCTCGGCAAACCGATACAAAATCTCCTTGTCCCCGCGCACCATGCCGAACTGTTCGCGCGCAATTCTCTCCTGCGTGGCCGGGTCCGTCTGCACGGCTTTGATCACCCGCTGGAGCGAGTCGATCTGATGCTGGAGCGTGTCGATCTGCGCGAGCAGGCGCTGTTTTCGCGTCCGCTGCTGGAACAGGTCCCAGGTGCCGTATTCGCCACCCTGCACCGCGAACAGTACGCCGCCGGCGATGGCAACGATCGCCACGATCCGCCAGATCGCAAATCGTCCCGCGCGCTTCACAAACCGTAAATGGCTCCGCCCGGGTACTCGGCCGATTCGCCAAGCATCTCCTCGATGCGGAGCAGCTGATTGTACTTGGCCACGCGCTCGCCGCGGGACGCGGATCCGGTCTTGATCTGGCCCGCGCTCGTGGCCACCGCGAGGTCCGAAATGAATACGTCTTCCGTCTCGCCCGAGCGATGCGAGATCACCGACAGGTAGCCCGCCGAGCGCGCCATCTCGATGGCCTCGAGCGTCTCGGTGAGCGTGCCGATCTGGTTCACCTTGATGAGGATCGCGTTGCCCACGTGGCTTTCGATGCCGCGGGCGAGGCGCGACGTATTGGTGACGAAGATGTCATCGCCCACCAACTGGACGCGGTCGCCTAACGCAGCGGTGAGCGCGGCCCAGCCGTCCCAATCGTCCTCGGCCAAACCGTCCTCGATCGAGACGATCGGATACTGGTCGAGCCACCGCGCGTACAGATCGATCATCGCGTGCGCGTCGAGCGTACCGGCGCCGCTCTTCTTGAACACGTAATGGCCGTTCTTGTCGAACAACTCGCTCGCCGCGGCGTCCAGGGCCAAGGCGACCTGCTTGCCGGGCGCGTACTTGGCTCCCTCGATGGCCTCGATGAGCGCGGCCAGCGCGTCCTCGTCGCTCTTGAGGTCGGGGGCGAAGCCGCCCTCGTCGCCCACACCGGTGGACAGCCCGCGCTTGACGAGCACCTTTTTGAGCGAGTGGAACACCTCGGCGCCCATGCGCAGCGCGTCGGCGAACGTCTCGGCGCCTAACGGAACGATCATGAATTCCTGGAAGTCCACCGTGTTGGTGGCGTGCGCGCCGCCGTTGAGTACGTTCATCATCGGCACCGGCAGCGTGCGCGCCATCGGACCGCCGAGGTATCGGAACAGGGGCAACCCGACATCCGCCGCCGCCGCGCGGGCCACGGCCATCGACACCGCGAGAATCGAGTTGGCGCCGAGGCGCTCCTTGTTGGGCGTGGCGTCGAGCTCGATGAGCGCGTGATCGATGTCGACCTGCGCGATCGCATCCATGCCGCGCAGCGCCGGGAGGATGGTCTCCTCGATGTGTTGCACGGCGCGCAACACCCCCTTGCCGCCGTAGCGCTTGGGGTCCGCGTCTCGCAACTCGATGGCTTCGTGCTCGCCGGTCGAGGCGCCGCTCGGCACCGCGGCCCGGCCGATGGCGCCGCTGTCGAGCACCACATCGGCCTCGACGGTCGGGTTCCCGCGGCTGTCGAGGATCTCCCGCGCCCGTATTTCGATGATCTCTGACATGTCGTCCGTTGATGAGTGTGACGCCGCGCGGTTTCCGTTAGGCGGCGGACTCCGCGGGGGCGCCCGTGGCCGGTATGCCCTTTTCGACCAGCACGTGCGCGATGCGCTCCCAGACCGTGCGCAGGAGCGCGTCGCGGTCGTCGTAGGTGAGACCGGTCGTCGCGATCGGCTCGAGGAACGTCAGCTCGCACGACCCGCCGTGGATCGCGAGCTGGCCCTTGCCCTGCACTTCCTTCGTGCCCCAACTCACCACCGGCACCACCGGCACCTGCGCGGCAATCGCGAGCACGAACGGTCCCTTCTTGAATGGACGCAACGTGTACGACCGGCCGCGCGTGCCCTCGGGAAATACGGCCACCGATATTCCGCGTTTGATCTGTTCGGCGGCTTCGGCGTAGGTCTGAAATGCCGCCTTCCGATTCTTGCGGTCGATGAAGATGGCCGCGACTTCCTTCGCGGCGCGACCGAATACGGGGATCGACGCGAGCTCCTTCTTCGCGACAAAGCGATAGTGCGGCAGCACGCACGCGAGGCCGAAGATCTCGAACCAGCTCACGTGGTTCGACACGTACATGCGCGCTTCGTTCGGCGCGCCGATGTGCTCCGGGTTGCGCACCGTAAGGCGCACGGCCGACACGCGCAGCACCGCTCTGGACCACACGCGCGGCGCGCGGCCGAGAAAGCTGTCGGGAGCGATGTGCACGCCTAACAGCGACAGCACGACGATGGGGACGCCGAGCACGATGGTCATGAGGACCATCGTGGGATAGACGATCAGAGCACGCATGCTCACGAAAAGTGATCGAACCCGCCGCCGGACGCAACGCGCGCGCCGTGCAGCGTCGCGACGACGTCCGCGTCGCCCGCGTCCACGCGTCCAATGTCGGTGAGCGGAATGTCGAACCGGCGCGCAAAGTCGGCGGCATCGAGCGCGTGTGGCGACGCGACCAACAATTCGTACTCCTCGCCGCTCCGCGCGGCGGCGTCGGGTGAGATGCCGTCCAACGTCGGCAGGCCATCGAGCGCTATCGTAAGCCGCGCGCGCGACGCGGCGGCAAGGTGTGCCGCGTCGCTCAGGAGACCATCCGAAATATCGATCGCCGCACGCGCACCGTGCTCGGCGAGCCAGCGTGCTTCGCGCAGGCGGGGCACGGGATGAGCAAAGCGGGAACGTGCTGTTTCCGTTGGCGTCTTGCCGCGCTCCAATTCCGCGAGGGCGCCGAGCGGTCCGCCAAAATGTCCGGTGACGTACAACCGATCACCGGCCCGCGCGCCGTTCCGACGCAGCGGAGTAGCAGCGGACCCGAGCACGGTGATCGCGATGCAGAGCTCACGCGCCGCAGTGAGATCGCCGCCCGCGATGCGCGTGCCCGTCGCGCGCGCGGCATCGCCCAGTCCATCTACGAGATCAGGGATGTCTGCGAGCCACGCATTCGGGATGGACAGCGACACCAGCATGGCGAGCGGATCGGCCGCCATCGCCGCGAGGTCGCTCAGCGCCGCGGCCGCCACGCGCCATCCGATTTCGCGCGCCGTGAGCCAGTCGCGTCGAAAGTGTACGCCGTACACTGCGCTGTCGGCGCTCGCCAGGAGGCAGTGTCCCGCGGGCACGTCGAGCAGCGCGGCGTCGTCGCCAACGCCGGCGGCGAGATCTCCCCATCGCGCGAGGAGTGCGCGCACGAGGTCGAACTCCCGCCCGGGTCCGAGTGCCGTGTGGTCGGTCATTCCGTCGGCAAGCTAACGACGCAGCGCGCCAACGGCATGTACCCCCGTCAGTACCGTTGCCGATGTGCCCGACCGGTCGGCAACGTGGCTTCATCGGCGGTCTGATATAAGAGTCGTCGAGCGTCACGTGCGTTCGGCGTTCGTGACGCGAACGTCTTAACCACGAGAGCGGCAAAGACAATCCGGCGAAACGCGGGCCTGCGACAACCGTTATCTGCCTTCACGGTCGCGGACCTTGAGCCACCCGCCGGTGAAGCCGGCACGCCGCAATCCGGCTCGCACGTATGGACATGACCGCATGAGTCGCCAGATCAGTCCCGATCGGAAGTTCTCGACCATGAGTCCCGCCGGCCCCTGATTGATGGCATAGTCTCGTGGCGAGATCCACCCCGATCCGCCCCGCGACGTGCGGAACGATGGATTCATACTGCACATGTAGCCGTAGGTCCGCTTGGGCCCGGGATACGTCGCGTCCATCGATTGCAGGCTGGGTAGGACGATCTCGGGCGCGAACGGGAGCGAAGCGGCCACGGCCCACGGTGACAACGTGCCGTCGTCCGGGCCGTGCGGTACGCCGCGCGCATGATAGCCATAGAACCGGCGCGGCGTCCCGTTCACGGAGCGCGTCGCCTTGCCGGGCCCGTCGCTCGCCGTCACGCCCCACCACGTGTCCCCGTACCAGTCGAAGCGCCGTGAATTCCTAACGGCGTATGCACGCTGTACGTACGTGGCTCGCCGACTGTTCTCGAAGTAGTCGATACCCTTGGTGCGCATGTATGCATCGCGAATACCGCGGAAATCGATCCAGATGTGGCTCAGATGATGAATGAACAGGGGACCAGCATGGACGTAGGCGTGCCCGTACGCGCGCGCCCATCGGTATGTCGCGGTCCAGCGCGCGTAGCAGTCTCGCGGCAGCGGGTGGGTGGGCGAGCCGAGCCCGAGCACGTAGAGCAACAAGGCCTCGGTGTATCCCCGCCAGCGGCACGCCAGAAACCTCCCGCCATGCTCGGGCTTCCATCCCATCGAGACGGCGCGGCCGCCGTTGAGCGCCCACCGCCAGTCCACTCGGCGATAAATATCGTCGCCTAACGACCTGATTTCCCGTTCGTGCGGCGTGTTTCGGTCAAAGTACGCGGCTGCGGCCAGCATGCCGGCGAGCGCGATGGCGGTGTCGATGGTCGAGAGCTCGCACTTCCACACGCGGCGCCCGGTGGCCATGTCGAGGAAGTGGTAGAAGAAGCCGTGCGCACCGGTCGCGTCGGCGGCATCGCCTTGCGGCGCGCTCCAGAGGAAGCGCAAGGCGGTGCGCGTCCTATTGGCTGCCTCACGACGCGCCATGAAACCGCGCTCCACCGCCGCGGCGTACGCGCTCAGCGCGAAGCCGGTGCCGGCAATGGAGGCCGGCGATTCGCGATCGGTGTTGTCTCGTACGAGGCCGTTGGCGGGATTGACTTCGTGGTCGAAATACGCGATCGACCTGCGCTCGACATCCTCGAGCAAGGCCGCGTGCGACCCATCGTACTGTTGGGCATCGGCGAGGGCTGTGTTTCGGCGCAGCGCCTTCAAGTGGTGGAGACCGGGGCGCCGATCGTGAGGGTGACGGCCGCGACCGCGTGCGGGGGAAGGTCGAGCTCGATCAGCACGGCGCCATCGTCAGCGTGCCAGCTCAGCGGCTCGCGGCTGAGACGGGACGCGTCGTGTAAGTGTTCGACGTCGGCCGCCGAGGGATAGGTGGGCGATCCCATGGCGAGCCACGCCGCCTTGGCATTCGCGTGGTCCGCATCGATGCGCTGCACGAACGCGGCCGTTGGGCGAGGCGCGCCCTCGAGCCGCACGCGCACGTGTTCGCCCGCGATCGGATGATGCGGCAACGCGTGGTTCGTTAGGACAACCGTTAGGCACCGGGCGTCGGGGTCGCGCGCAACCCAGGCATCGACGGTCGGATGGATGTCGGTAAGCGAGGCGACGAGCTCCGTGCCCAGATGGTGCAGCACCTCGAAAGCCCGATACGACGGTTTCGCGACGCCCTGCAGGGTAAGGAGTCCGAATCCTCCGTGAAATGGAATGGACGCAAAATAATTCTCCTCGAAAATATCGCTGAAGGTCCAGTAGCTGTAGCCGTCCACCAGCCCGGTGGCCTCGAGCATCGTCTTCACGATGACTGCCGCCGCGTACGGTTCATCATGCAAGGGATCGCGCGAGTTGGACGACGTGTTCCACTCCGTGTAATACACGGGCTTGCCGCGGGCTTGCCCGCGGACGCGGTGAGCCCGATCGCGCAATACGCTGCGCTCGCTCGCGGCGAGCTGCGCCTCTGTGTCATCGCCCGGCTTGCCGAATGCGTCCGTGGGATAATGGTGCGTACTGACGAAGTCGGCCGGTACGCCGGATTTTTCCGAGAAGTCCAAGAAGTCGTCGATCCATTCGTCGTTCGCGGTCGCGGGGCCGCCCACGCGAAGGGCCGCATCGACGCTCTTGAGCGCGGCCGCCGTATGCCGGTAGAGCATGAAGTAATCCTGCTGGGTCCCCGTCCAGAAAGCCGGCAAGTTAGGCTCGTTCCATACCTCGAAGAACCATGAGCGCACTTCCGCCTCACCATATCGAGCCACGCTCTGCTGCGCGAGCGTGCGAATGAGCGTCGCCCATGCCCCCTTGTCCCGCGGCGGCGTGACGTTGCCGCGGTAGTGAAAGACGGTCGTGGTCCCCGACGCGAGGGTGGCCGGCATGAAGCTCAGTTCGACAAACGGTCGCACGCCGGATGCCAGAAGTGCGTCCCAGATCTGAAAGGCATTGAAGAACGAGTACACCAATTTGTCGAGCTCGCAGGCGAGCGTCCCCACGTCATCGCAGAGCAGTCCATGGAACCGCACGTGGCGGATGCCCAACTCGTCGTGGCAGCGCGCGAGCTGTCGCTGATAGTCAGCCCGCAGCGCGAGCGGGGCATGTCCGCTCCCCACGGTATGCTCCCACACGTGCCTGAGCGGAACGCCCGGCGCCGCGACGTTGCACCGCAGCTCGACAGCACTCACCGCGCGATCTCGCTCATGCCAGCACCTGTGCGCATTCGAGGGTCACTCTTGCGGAAGACAACGCACGCTTCGGACCGCGGGCAAGCTTCCTGCGACGAAGCACGGCATGAAAGCGATTGCCATCGTTCCCGGTAAGGCAGGCGCAAAGCTCGTGGAGCGAGCCGAGCCGGCACTGGGCGCGCCCGATGAGATCAAGGTCCGGATAATTCGCGTCGGCATTTGCGGGACGGATCGCGAGGAGGTTTCCGGAGGACGCGCGGCAGCGCCCGACGGCCAGCACGACCTGGTGATCGGCCACGAGATGTGCGGGCAGGTAATAGAGGTAGGCTCCGCGGTCACCCGCGCGAAGAACGGCGACCACGCGGTGTTCACCGTGCGGCGGGGTTGCGGTGAATGCTTCTCATGTCTCACGAGTCGTTCGGACATGTGTCAAACCGGGAAATATCGCGAGCGGGGCATAAAGGGATTGGATGGCTATCAGACGGAGTACGTGGTGGACAAGGAGCGCCACGTCATAGTCGTGCCGGCTGATCTCGCTGCGGTCGCCGTTCTCATTGAACCGCTCTCGATCGTCGAAAAGGCGATCGATGACGCGATTCGCCTTCAGAGTACGCGATGTCCTGAACCGGCGATCACGCCTGCGTGGCTGTCGGGGCGCCGCTGCCTGGTAGCGGGACTGGGACCGGTGGGACTGCTCGCAGCGATGGCGTTGGTGCTCCGCGGCGCCGATGTGTACGGACTCGACGTGCTCGATGCCGCGAGCGCACGGCCGAAGTGGCTAACCGGGATCGGCGGCCACTATGTGGACGGGCGCCAGGTGCCGGCGGATCAGGTGCACGACACGGTCGGTGCCATGGACGTGATTCTCGATGCCAGCGGCATCGCGGCGCTCGAGTTCAATCTCCTGGATGCGTTGGCGCTGAACGGAGTCTACGTGGTGACGGGGATTCCGGGCGGGGATCGGCCTCTGCAGGTACAAGGCGCCGAATTGATCCGGCGGTTGGTCATGAGCAACCAGGTCATGTTCGGCAGCGTGAACGCAGCGCGCGGGCATTTTGAGATGGCGGCGCAAGATCTGGCGCGTGGGCATCGGCGCTGGGGCAGCCAACTCGGCGCGCTGATTACACGGCACCACCGCCCGAGCCAGTTCGCGGAGGCCTTCGGCGATCGTCCGTCCGATTCGATCAAAGAAGTGATCGAGTGGTGAGAGGCCTGCCTCGGCAGACGCTCGAGAACGAGCGTGGGTAGCCGGTGACCACGCCGGTCAGCGCCCTCGCCGGCCAGCCTGCTCGGGCTGCGCAGTTGGTTGATGTCGCGCGGCTCATCGATGCGTACTATCGCCTAACCCCGGATCCGGCAGTGCCCGCCCAACGGGTTGCGTTCGGCACATCCGGCCATCGCGGCTCGTCGTTCACCGCCAGCTTCAATGAGGCGCACGTACTGGCGATCACGCAGGCGATCTGCCGGCTCCGCCGCCATCGCGGTGTTGATGGGCCGCTCTTCATCGGGATCGACACGCACGCGCTGTCGGCGCCGGCGTTCCGGAGCGCGCTCGAGGTGCTGGCCGCCAACGGCGTCGAGGTCATGGTCGCTCCGCATGGTGAATACACGCCGACGCCGGCCGTGTCGCACGCGATTCTTGCATACAACCGGGGCCGCACGCACGGCCTGGCCGATGGCATTGTGGTGACGCCGTCGCACAACCCGCCCGACAACGGCGGGTTCAAGTACAATCCGCCCAACGGCGGACCGGCACCGACCGACATCACCGCTTCGATCGAAGAAACGGCTAACGCACTGCTCGACGGCGGCCTGCGCGACGTGCGTCGCCGGCCGTTCGAACAGGCGTGTCGTGCCGCCACGACTCACGAGCACGATTATCTGACGTCGTACGTGAACGACCTCGGCGGCGTGGTCGACCTCGAAGCAGTGCGGGCCTCCGGCATCCGTTTGGGCGTCGACCCGTTAGGCGGCGCGGGCGTGCAGTACTGGCCAAGGATCGCTGAGCGGTACGGCCTCGATCTGTGTGTCGTGAGCGAAGCGGTCGATCCCACGTTTCGCTTCATGACGCTCGACTGGGACGGCCGTATTCGCATGGATCCATCCTCGCCGTACGCCATGCAGCGATTGATCGCCCTCAAAGACCGCTTTGACGTGGCGTTCGCCTGCGACACCGATCACGACCGGCACGGCATCGTCACGCCGGCCGACGGTTTGCTGCCGCCTGACCACTACCTGGTGGCGATGGTCGACTATCTGTTCCCGCATCGGCCGGCGTGGAGCGCCGATGCCGCGGTTGGCAAGACCATGGTGAGCAGCGCCCTGATCGACCGGGTGGCGCGCAGCATGGGCCGCGCGCTCTATGAGGTGCCGGTGGGCTTCAAGTGGTTCGCCGACGGCCTGTTCGACGGCTCGCTGGCGGTTGCCGGTGAGGAAAGCGCCGGCGCGTCGTTCGCCCGGATCGACGGCGCGGTGTGGACGACCGACAAGGATGGCATCGTGCCGGCGCTTCTGTCGGCCGAACTCACCGCGCGTACGGGCCGGGATCCGGGCGAGCGGTACCGCGATCTTGCGCGTGCGTTAGGCGAACCGGCGGGCGATCGGGTCGAAGGGCCGGCCACGGTCGATCAGAAGAAAAGATTGGCAGCCCTTTCGCCGCAGCAGATATCAATCACCGAGCTGGCCGGAGAGGTCGTGACTGGCGTGCTGGATCGTGCGCCGGGCAACGGCGCACCCATGGGCGGCATCAAGGTGGTGGCCGAGAATGGCTGGTTCGCGGCGCGTCCGTCAGGGACCGAGGACCTCTACCGGATCTACGCGGAGAGCTTCCGGGGCGCAAGCCATTTGCGGAGCATCCTGCGGCAGGCCGAGGAAATCGTCGACCACGCCCTGGGAGCGGCGGCAATCGGTTAGGCATTTACCTCGCGCGAACGACCACCACGTTTCGGTTGGGCCGCAATGTCCGGCATATACGCGAGCTCCGGTCGCGGCCGCGCCTGCCCGCCGTCGAGCGCCATCTTCAGGACTTGCGCAATGTGCATCGCCTGCCGGTCCGTGGTCTGCGCGATCTGCTCCCGACAACTGAATCCGTTGCTCACGATCAGCGTATCGAGCGCGGCCTCACGAACCTTGGGCAGCAACACGCGCTCTCCACACTTGATCGAAACATCATAGTGGTCCCCCTTCTCGAATCCAAACGCGCCGCACATCCCGCAGCATCCCGAATCCAGCACCGTGTAGTCGAGTCCGAGCTTCGCGAGCAGCGTCGTCTCGCTGTCGAAGTCGAGCACCGCCTTCTGGTGGCAGTGACCGTGCACGAGCGCCGTGGCGTGCAGCGCGGGGATCGCGAACGCAGGCGCCTTCGAGGCGAGAAACTCGCTCAAGAGGAACGTCTGCGCGCGCAGGAGGCGCGCGTCGTCGTCGTCAGGAAGCAAATTCACCATCTCGTCCCGGAACACCGACACGCAACTCGGCTCGAGCCCAACGACGCACACACCGGCGCGAATCTCGGTGCGCAACGTGTCGAGAGTCCGGTGCAGCATCCGCTTGGCTAGATCCAGCATACCGTAGTCGTAGAGCGGCCGCCCGCAACACAGCGAGGCGTGCGGCACGATCACTTGGTAGCCTGCCGCCTCGAGGACCTCGACCGCCGCCTCAGCGGTGGTAGGATGAAAGTGGTTGTTCCACGTGTCAGGCCAGAGAATGACTCGCGTCTTGCCGGCGTTTCGAACGCCGCGCTTCCGGAACCACGCCTTGAACGTCTGCGGCGCGAAAACTGGAATGCGCCGCTCCGGCGCCATCGTCACCAACGCCTTTGCAACGTCGCGCAGCACCGGCGTCTGGGTGACGAAATTCGCCACGCGGGGCATGCGTGAGGCGATCCGAGCCCACCAGTACATGAGCCCGAAGGCGTATGCGGCAACCGGCCGAAGGCGGCGCTTGAAATAGTGCGCGAGAAACTCTGCCTTGTAGGTCGCCATGTCGACGTTCACCGGGCACTCGCCGCGACACCCCTTGCACGCCAGACACAGGTCGAGCGCGCTCTTCACGGTTTCGTCGCGCCAACCGCTGCCTAACGGATTGCCTTCGAGCATCTCGAACAGCAGGCGCGCGCGGCCGCGCGTCGAGTGCTTCTCCTCGCGCGTGGCCATGTAGCTGGGACACATCGTCCCCGTATCGTGCTTGCGGCACTTTCCGGTTCCGACGCACCGGTTCGCGGCGTACGCGAAACTCCCGCGATCGTCGGCGAACGAGAAATGGGTCGCCGGCTCCCACGGATGGTAGTGTGTGCCCCACCGCAGGTTCTCATCTACGGGATAGGCGTCGATCACCTTACCCGGATTCATCTTTCCGAGCGGGTCCCACGCCGCCTTGAATTCGCGGAACGCTTGCATGATCTCGTCGCCGAACATGATCGGCAGCAACGACCCGCGCGCCTGACCATCGCCATGCTCGCCCGACAGCGAGCCGCCGTACGACGTGACCAGATGCGCCGCCTCATCCAGGAACCGCTTCCACGTCTTGATGCCCGCGGCCGTGTAGAGATCGAAGTTGATGCTGCAGTGGATGCATCCCTGCCCAAAGTGCCCGTACAGCGACGCAGCGTAGTGATATTTGTCGAAGAGCTTCTGTAGATCGCGCAAGTAATTGCCGACATCTTTGGGCGCGACGGCCGAGTCTTCCCAGCCGGGATAGAAGTCCGGCAGCTGCGGAATCTTGGACGTCGAGCCGAGCCCCGATTCCCTGATCTCCCAGAGCCGCTTCTCCTCGCCGGCGTCGTCGATGAGCTTCGCGCTCGGTGCGTTAGGCAACGCCGCAAAGGCCGCCATGAGCCCGCGTGCTTGTTCGTCCGCCGCCGGCTCGGTGTCGGCGCCGAATTCGACCACCAGCCATGCGTTGCCCTCCGGGAGCAGCGCCCGCCCGGCCGTCGACATTCCCTTGTCGTGCATGTAGGTGAACATGCTGCTGTCGATGCCTTCGAGCGCGATCGGATGGTGCGTGTTGCAGAAGGGCACGTGATCGCCCGCCGTGAAGATGTCGGGGAAACCAAATACAACCAGCGTGCGACACGGCGGGCTGTGCACCAGCCGCAGCTTCGCCTCGAGGACCGTGACGCACGTGTTCTCGGTGCCCACCAGCGCACGAGCGACGTTGAATCCGTGCTCGGGCAAGAGTTGCTGCAATGGATAGCCCGAGACGAGTCGCGGGATGTGCGGAAACTTCTTCCTGATCTGATCGGCGTACGTGTCGCGGATATGCTTGAGTCGCGCGTAAATGTCACCGCGGCGGCCACCCGCGGCGATGATGGCGTCGAGCTCCGCATCCGTCGTGGGGCCCACCCACATGCGCAACCCGTCGTAGGTCAGGATCTCGAGCGCTTCGGTGTTCTCCTCGACCTTGCCCGCCATCTGCGCGTGCATGCCGCACGAGTTGTTGCCGATCATTCCGCCTAACGTATTGCGCTGGTGCGTGGCCGGATCGGGACCGAACGTGAGGTGGCGCTCCTCGGCCCGGTTTCGCAAATCGTCCAGCACCGTCCCCGGCTCGACCCGCGCCCACTTCGCATCCCAATCGATCTCCAGCACGCGATTCATGTACTTGCTCATGTCGATGACCACCGCCGCGTTGCAGGTCGAGCCCGCTAGATCGGTGGCGCCGCCGCGCGCGAAGATGGGAGCACCGAATTCCCGGCATACGGACACCGTGGTCACAACGTCGTCGGCGTCTCGCGGCACGACGATGCCGATCGGGATCTGGCGATAGTTGGACGCATCCGTGGAGTACAGCGCGCGATCGCCATCGGTGAAGCGCACCTCTCCGCGCACACGCGCACGAAGCGCGACCGCCAACGCCTTGATGTCGACGCCGGTTCCTTCGCTCGTGACGGCATCCGGACGCGGCAGCGTCGACGGGGGCGCGTGCCCGCGCCGCGTGAGACGTACCGGTGCGCTCACGTTGGGCAACTCGCTCATTCTCCGTTCCTCCGCACCTGCTCACGACGAGAGCCGAGGCCGTTCAAAGTGGCACCCGCCACCGCTCGGCGTCCTGTTGTTTGAGTTCGAGGCCGAAGCCGGGTCGCGCCCGATCGGGCCGCAGCGCGCCACCAATCGGCGCGAGCGCGCCGTCGAACAACATGTGCTCGATGCGCTCGTGATCGTGGAAGTACTCCAGGTGGCGAACGCTGGCGAGCGCGCAGCACGGATGCGCGTGCAGCGACGGCGCGGTGTGCGCGGACAGGGCCAGTGAGCGCGCGTCGCACAGCGCGCCCACACGAAGAAAATTCGAGATGCCCGCGCAACGCGACGCGTCCGCCTGCAACACATCCACCGCGCCGGCATCGAGCATCCGGCGAAAGTACCACAGGTCGTATCCGTATTCTCCGGCCGCGATTTCCATTCCGTTAGGCGCCCGGTCGCGGATCACGCGGAGTCCTTCGAGATCGTCCGACGACACCGGTTCCTCGAACCACGTCACGTCGTACGCCGCAAACGCCTCGGCCTGCGCCAGCGCCTGCTTGCGGCTGTAGGCGCCGTTCGCGTCCACGAACAACGCCGCCTGCGACACCGGTCCGATCGCGTCGCGCGCCGCCCGCACCCGGTCGATGTCGTCACTGGGGTGCGAGCCGATTTTCATTTTGACGCGCGGAATACCGGCCGCGATCCAGCCGCCGAGCTGCTCTTGCAGCCGCGCGATCGGATACGACGTGAAGCCGCCGCTGCCATAGATGGGCACGCTCTCGCGCACGGCACCGAGCAGGGTGACTAACGAGATGTCGAGCAGTCGCGCCTTGAGGTCCCAAAGCGCGGAGTCCACCGCGGCGATCGCCATCGACACGATACCGGGGCGCCCAAGATTTCGAATGGCGTGCACCATCGCTTCCCAACTCGCGGGCACGTCCATGGCATCGCGCCCAATCACGATGCTAGCCAGAAGATCACGGATCAGCCGGGCCGTGGCGGAATCCGCATACGAGTAACCGATGCTGCGCACGCCACCCGCAGTCGCCTCGGCCACCACCATCGTCGTGGAGTTCCAAGCGAGCGTGCCGTCGGCCTCGGGGAAGTCGGTGGGAATCGCGTAGGCGGCTACGTCCAGCTTTTCAATACGCGCATCGATCCCGCGCGTCACCTATACCACCTCCCGCACCTTGTCCTTGAGCACCGTCTTGATGATGTCCCAGCCGTCGCGCTCCCCACGCACCAGCGCCTCTGCGAAATTCAGCGCCTGTTTGGTCGAGATCTTGCCCGGCAATGGCGGCTCGTTAGGATCGACGACCGCCTCGACCACCGCCGGTCCGTCGTAAGCGAGCGCTTCCCGCAGCACGGCTGCCGCCTGCTCCGGCCTATCAATGGTAAAGCCCCCCGCGCCGCACGCCTTCGCGAAGCCGGCGAAATCGATCGGCTGAAGCTCGACGCCGAACTCCGGATTCGCGCCGAGCACCATCTGCTCCCACTTGATCTCACCCAGCACGTTGTTCTTGATGATGATGACCTTCACCGGCAGCTTGTGCTTGACCAACGTCGCGACTTCACCCATGAGCATCGTGAAGCCGCCATCGCCCACGATGCACACCACCTGCCGGCCCGGGAACGCCACGGCCGCGCCAATGCTGTATGGGAGCCCATTGGCCATCGTGGCCAGCGATCCCGACAGCGAGAACTGCATGCGATCGCGGATATCGATGTACCGCGCCGACCAGGTCGCGATCGTGCCGCTGTCCGAGGAAACAATCGCGTCCGAGTCGAGCAGCTTGTTCAGCTCATGGGTGACCACCTGTGGTTTCATGGGCATGTCGGTTCGCATGCCGCGCTTCTGCATCAACGTGCGCCAGTCCTTCATGCGCGACTGCGCCTTCTCGAGAAATCCACGGTCCGCCTTCCGATGCAACAGAGGCAAGAGGGCGCGCAGCACGCCGCGGCAGTCGCCTACCAGACCGATGTCCGCCGGATACCGCAGTCCGATTCGCGCAGGATCGATGTCGATTTGCACCGCTTTCGCGTGGCTAGGCTCGGGGTAGAACTCCATGTACGGAAACCCGCTGCCGGCGATGACCAACGTGTCGCACTCCGCGAGCGCGTCCTGTGACGGCGCAGTACCGAGCAGGCCGATACCGCCTGTAGTGTACGGACTGTCGTCTGGCACGGTTGCCTTACCAAGCAGCGGCTTGATGATCGGGCCGCCTACCGCCTCGGCGAGTGCCAGCACCTCGGTGCGGGCGTCGAGACACCCGCGGCCGGCGAGGATCGCCACCTTGGAGCCGGCGTTGATCAGGTCGGCCGCTCGCTGCAGGAGAGACTCGGGAGGCACCGAGTGTGCGCCCGCGAACAGATCGGCGCTGTGCTTGGAGATGTTCGCGCCCGACCGATGCTTGTCAGACGCCGCCCATTCCTGGATGTCTTTGGGAATGGTGATGTGAGCAACTGTACGGCGGGCGAGCGCCGTCTTGATCGCCTCGTCCACGACGTTATGGACGTGCGCCGGCCCCATGATGCGCTGATTGTAGGCAGCCACGTCCATAAACAACTTGTCGAGATCGACGTCCTGCTGATAGTGCGTTCCGATGAGATCGTGGAACGTGTGTCCCGTGATCGCCAGCACCGGTTGTCCATCGCACTTCGCGTCATAGAGCCCGTTCAGCAGATGTATGCCGCCCGGCCCTGAGGTGGCCAGGCACACGCCAAGACGACCCGTG
>JAICLH010000214.1 GCA_025927495.1 Gemmatimonadaceae bacterium | reverse complement strand
CACGCCCTGCTGCGGCCGCCACCGGCGCCGAGGACGTCGAGTTCCTGGTCGCACTCAACATCGGCCACGATGCGAGGCCGCTGGCTCGCGTCGCCTCCGGCGGCGAGTTGTCGCGCATCATGCTCGCGCTCAAGACCATCCTCGCGCGCGTGGACCGCGTCCCGACGCTCATCTTCGACGAGGTCGACTCCGGCATCGGCGGCCGCGTGGGACTGCAGGTGGGCGACACGATGCGCCGAGTGGCCGCGCACCACCAGGTGCTCGCGATCACGCACCTCGCGCAGATCGCCGCGCGCGCTCACCACCACGTGGTCGTCAGCAAGGGCGCACGCGGCGGAATCACGACTGCCGACACGCACGTGGTGCGCGACGACGAGCGCACGCACGAGATCGCGCGCATGTTGGGCGGCGACGAAAGCAGCGATACGGCGCTCGCCCACGCGCGCGAGCTGCTCGCCAACGCGGCGTCACCCGCCATGCCGCCCGCGCCGCCGTCCAAGCCGGCGCGCAGCGCGGCGCGGCGTCAGGGTTCGCGGCGCCGCTGAGTGGTGTCGGGAACGTCGGATCGCACCATGCCGCGTCCCCAGAGTTTCTGATAGAAGCGCAGTCCGGCTGCCCATTCACCACGCGCGGGCTGGCCGTTCGTGAGCGCGACCTGCCGCCGGTACTGCAGTGTGAGCTCGAAGGGGTAGTCACCGTGTCCGCGGTCGCTCGCCGCCACGCTCGAGTACACGAGGCCCAGTCCGACCCATTGATTCGTGAACGCCGACGCCGGGGCGAGCGTCGCCGCGTCCAGGTGCGTCACGTTGCCCGCCGAGTCGACCACGTCGAGGGTGCCGGAAAACGTGCCGGCCTTTTCGTGCTCGTACTGGTACCGGGCGCCGATCGAAAAATATTCGCCTAACGAGAAGCGCGGCGTCACATCGATGGAGTAGGCGTCGCCTAACCGACGGGTCACGTCCACCGGTCGCGCCGTGGGGTCGAACGGATCGCCCGGCGTTCCGGCGCCGACGCGCAGCGAGCGGGTGTCCTGCAAATGGTGCTCGTAGCGCAGCGCCACGCTGGTCCAGAAGGAATGTCCGAGGATCAGGTCCCAGAACGAGCCCGCCTGCATTCCCGACTCGGCCTCGCCGGTCGCGATGCCGAATTGCTGGAACGGTCGCGGCGGCATGCCGGTCCCGATCACCGCGCTCGCCGACAGCGCGCTGCGCACGTGCAGCCCGCGCTCGGCGATGCGATCGTGTTCACGCTGCTCGCCGAGCCATACGAACTTGAGTGTCGCCATCGCATCGCCGATCCCGCTGCGATCGAACGAGCGCAGCGAATCGGAGACGTCGTTCGAGAAGTAGATCGCGGACTCGGTGGTGCCCACTGACGGTACGAACGCCGTGAGCATCAATCGGTCCGTGATCCCGAGGTCCAACGTGAGCGGCGTGATGCGTGCTTGCGACCGCGTTTGAATGAAGGTGCCGGGCGCGCCGTCGTATTCCTGATACCAACGAGACCACGTGTTGAGCAGGCCGAGGCGAACGGTACCGCCCGGCAGCGTCGTCGCGTCATCGCCGTAGCCCAACACGCTCTGCGCGCGGAGTGGCATCGCCGCGAGCATCGAGGCCGCGATCACCGTGAGTGCAGCGCGCCGCCACCCGGGCGCGAGACGAAGCGAGCGAGACAAGCGGTGGCGGAGTGGTATGCTCGGCAGTGACGGTGTGGAGTCGGGTCCGGCGGCGGCGTGTGCGCGCAAGTCTGTCATTACACTCCGGGGTTGTCAACGTTCGACGCGATCGTCGCCTCCTCACGCCGTCTCGTATATTGCACGCATTGCAACGCCTGTGCACGCCGCGCGGGCGCTCACCTCTCGCAACGCGTCGCCCGTGAACTCGACTCCCAAGTCCGCTGTACCCTGGCAACTCACCGGGAACCACTGGCTCACGCTGCCTTGCATCCATCCGGCTGACGGCGCGCTGCACGCGCTCGGCGTACTGCACCGTGGGGCGCGTGCTGCGGTGGAGTTTGCGGGCAGCGCGGATTTTCTCCTGGGGAGCGGCCCGCCGCTGCTCAAGCCGACGGTGCGCATCGACGGCGCGCGCCGCGAGCTCGGCGCCGAGGGCTTGGCGTGGGAGCGCGCGATGAGTTGGCTGCCGACGTTCACGTGTTCGATCGACGGCGTCGTGATTCGCGGAACGTTGTTCGCTCCGTACGGCCGCGACGCGGACATCGCGGGCGCGGTGTACGCGTTCGCGTTCGAGAATCGAACCGCGCGCGACATCAGCGTGGACCTGTCGCTCGAGGGCGTGCTCGGCCACCGGCAGCTGCGCGTGCGCACGGCACGCCCAACGGACGACGCGCATCGCATTGCTGTGGGCGATGGCGGCGTGGTGGTGCTCGAGGGCAGCGCCCAACCGGGGCTGGCCGCACTCGCGGTCGCCGCGGATGGCGAGAGCGTGAGCGACGTGCAGGGCGGGGACGCGCCGCGCTTCAGCGTGCGTCGCTCGCTCAAGCTCGATGCCGGCGCGCGCACGGGCGCCGCGTTCTATATCGCGGCGGGCCCCGAGCGCGACGGGGCCGAAGCGACGGTGGCCGTGATGCGCCGCCGCGGATGGAGCGAGTTGCTCACGATGACGCGCGATGCCTTGCAGGAGCTCGAGCAGACGGTTGGGCACGACGGCATCGATCGTCTCATCAATCGCAACCTGCTGTTCGCATACTTCTACGGCGCCGGCCGTGCGCTGGACGACGCGCACTTCTACCTCGTGCGTTCGCGCGCGCCGTGGAACGCCCGCGGCGTGACGACGCGCGATTGGGATGCGTTAGGCTGGACGCTGCCGGCGATCCAGCTCGCCGACGCGTCGCTGGCGCGCGAGCTGCTGCTGCGCGCGTGCGAGCTGCACGGCTATGCCCCCGGCAGCGGCGTGCACTACCTGGACGGCACGATGTTCGAGCCGGGCTTCTCGCTCGAGGGGGTTGCCTCGTTTGCCATCGCCACCGACCGGTACATTCGCGAAACCGGCGACGACCAGATCGTCGATGAACCCGCTGTCGCCGATGCGCTCTACGCATCGTGGGACGACCTGTCGGGCCGGCGGGATGAACACGTCCCGCTCTACAGCACCGAGGTCACGCTGTCGGGCGCGCCCGCGGGACATCCGTTCACACTGCACGGCAACGCCGTGGTCGCGCAGGCGCTCGATGTGCTCAAGCGCACGCTCGATGAGGAGAGCGCGCGTTCGGTCGAGGATCCCGAAGCCGTGCGCGCGGCGCTGCGGCGCCACTTCTCGATCGAGCGCGAGGGAAAAGTGCTCTTCGCCACATCCATCGATTTGTCCGGCAACACGGGCAGCGACGGTGATCCCAATGCGTCGCCCTACTGGCTGCCGCTGTACGACGCGGTCGAGCGATTCGACTCGGTGTATCGCCGCACGGTCCGCGGGTTAGGCGCGGAGCCGAGCGCGCTCGCGGAGCAGTGCGCCCGTCTGTTAGGCCCGGACGCGCCGGCGGTGTTGCAATGGCTGCGGCGCGCGCCGCTCGACAATGGTATCGCCGCCGAGTTCGTGGACGGCGAGGGACGCGCGACGGGCAACGGCGGCGATGCGGCGGTCGCCGGTCTGCTCGCCTGGTCCACGTGGTACGCGGTGCACGCGCTCGGCGTGCGGCCGTGAGTGCCTGACGCGGACGCCGCGTCGCCCAACTGCACCTTTCCCGGCACGCCCCACCCTCGTACTGTTATTGCGCGCCCGCGCCATCGGGTGCGCGCGCGACCACTACGATGGAGGACGCCCGATGGATGTGCTTCGTGCTCCGACGCTCGTGATGCTCCTGGCCTGTAGCGCGGCATGTGGCGCGCGCGCGCAAGGATTTCAGTTGAACGAAATCGGAAGCTGCGCGGTCGCGCGCGGGCAAGCGGTCACCGCGTCGCCGTGCAAGGACCCGTCGGTCATTTACTGGAATCCCGCGGCGACGGCATCGCTCGAGGGATGGAGTATCTATGCCGGCGCCGCCGCGGTGATCGTCAGCGGCGGGTTCACGGCGGATACGTCGCGTCACCTCTTCGATGCCAACGTGCCGGTGTCGGTTCCGCCGCACCTGTTCGTGAACTACGGCTCGACGGACGATCGTTGGGCGGCCGGACTGGGCGTGTACGTGCCCTACGGACTCAGCTACGGCTGGCACAGCGATTTTCCCGGACGCTTCGAGACGCTCGAGGCGTCGCTCACGTCGGTGTACTTTCAGCCGAACTTCGCCTACCGCATCGCGCCCAACTGGCAAGTGGGCGGCGGTCCGGTGTTCGGCTATTCGCACGTCCAACTGCGCCAATCGCTCGACCTCGCCCAACAACAAGCCGCGCCCGGCCTGACGTTCGGCCAGTTAGGCGTTGCCGCGCAGACCGAGTTCGCGCGCGCCAAACTGTCGGGCAGCGCCACCGCATTCGGCTTCAACCTCGGCGTGCACGGTACGTTAGGCGCCGACTGGGAAATCGGCGCGCGCTACCTGTCGCAGCTCGATTTCCACTACGACAATGCCGACGCGACGTTCTCGCAAGTGCCGACCAACCTCGTACTGTCCGCGGGCAATCCGTTGGGCCTGCCGCCCGGCACACCCGTCGACGCCGTGCTCGGCGCCGAGTTCGCGCCGGGTCAGCCGCTGAGTGCGCAGAAGGTCTCCACGCGCATCAAGCATCCCGCGCAGTTCCAGCTGGGCGTCGGCTATTCCGGCCTCGTCAACACGCGGCTCGAGGGCGATTTCGAGTGGACGCAATTCTCGGCGTTCGACCAACTGCCCATCGATTTCAACGGACCCGCGAGCGTCCAGAACCATACGCTCCTCGAGGACTACGAAAACTCGTGGTCGATTCGGGTCGGCGCCGAGCACGCGTTCCCCGTGGGCATCAAGGGACGCCTCGGGTTCACGTACGTGAAATCGCCGGCCCCGGATGAAACGGTGACGCCGCTGCTCCCCGACATGAATCGCCGCAACTACACCGCCGGCATCGGCGTGCCCCTCTCGCCGCGCTACACGTTGGACGCCGCGTACCTGCACGTGGACACGAGCGGACGCCGCGGCCGCATCGTCGAACGCACGAGGCCCGATCAGACTGCGTTAGACCTCAACTCCGGCTTCTACACGCTCGACGCCAATGTGGTGTCGCTCAGCATCCGCGCCAACTTCTGACGCCACCGATCACGCACACGGGAGAATCTTCCATGTCTCGAGAGCGGAATCTCGTCGCGGGCGCGGTCGCGTTCGTCATGATCGCGGCTGTCGCGGCGTGCACCGACACCAAGGATCTGGTGGTCCCTCCGCCGCCGGTCAATTCGTTGTTCGCAAGCTACGTCTCGCTTGGCAACAGTCTCACCACAGGATTCCAGTCGGGCGGCATCAATGACTCGACGCAGCATCAAGCGTATCCCGTGCTGCTCGCGCGCCAGATGAACACACCATTCACGGTCGCGAGCCTGCTCGACCCCGGCTGTCCGCCGCCGATCGACAGTTTTCCGAAGGGCACGCGCGTGGGCGGCGGAACGTCCACGACGTGTTTTTTCCGCTCGCAGGTATCGGGCGTGGCCGTGCTGAACAACGTCGCCGTACCGGGCGCCGCATCGTTCGATCCTGCGAGTCCGATCGGCACTGGCGGTGGCGGTCCGCTCACGACGTTCATTCTTGGCGGCAAGACGCAGGTGCAGCGCGCGCTCGATGCCAAGCCGACGTTCGTGAGCATTTGGATCGGCAACAACGACGTCCTGCCCGCCGCGCTGAGCGGCGTGCTCGACTCCGTGCCGGGCGTGTCGCCTGGCGTGACGACCGAAGCCGTGTTCGAGCAGAACTACAACGCGATGGTGACTGGACTCGATGCCGGCGGCACGATCAAGGGCGGCCTCTTGATGGGCGTCGTGAACGTTGCTAACGCACCCGTGTTTTTCCCCGCGGCGGCGGTGTTCGCGCCCGGCGTGTTGCCGGCGCTCGAGCAAGCCGTTGGTGCGGCGATCACGGTCGACACGAGTTGCACGCCTTCGACTCAGTCGATCATCAACTTCGAGTTGCTCGAAGCGATGCGGGGCGGCACCGCGCCCGACACCATCGCGTGTCACGCGCTCGCCAATCACGCCAACGGACTCGGCGAGGTGTTTGTGTTGGACGCGACCGAGGTCGCCGCGGTGTCGCAAGCCGTGGCCGGGTACAACGCGTTCATTCAGCAGACGGCCGCGAACAAAGGGTGGGCGTTCTTCGATCCGAATCCGGCGCTCGGCCAGCTGCGCGAGAGCGGGCAGATCCCGGTGCTGCCGGATCTGACGCAGCCCACGAAACCGTTCGGCGATTTCATCTCACTCGACGGCATTCATCCAACGGCGGCGGCGCACGTTTTGCTCGCCAACCTGATGATTCAGGCGATCAACGCACAATACAACACGAGTATTCCCGCGCTGCCGGCGCCGTGACGGACGCGCGCGCCTCTTGTT
>JAICLH010000303.1 GCA_025927495.1 Gemmatimonadaceae bacterium | reverse complement strand
CGAACAGATCGGCGTCGAGCACCCGCAGCGCCGCCAGGTCCGCGGCATTGTCGAGCGACGTGAACCGCACAACCGGAATACCGCGCTGTGCGCAGTAGGCGGCCGCCCCGTCGGGCGGTGCCGCTGGACCGGCGGTGTGCATCGCGGGTTTCGCCCGTGCGTCTGCGCCGTGCGGGCGCGCGTTGCCGCCGACGGCGCGCCGAAAGAGGGCGCCTAACCCGCGCTCGCGCACGTACGCCGCGACGCGCACGCGGCGTAGTGCGTCGGGCGCGTTCCGGATGACCACGGCATCGGGCACGAACCCCCACGCGGCCCACGACTCCGCGAACTGCGCCACCTTGCGACTGCGCTCGTCGGCCAGGAGCACCACGCGCTGCCGCCTAACGGAAGGCACGGCGGCCGCGACGACGGCCGGCAGCGCGCGCGGCACGCCGGCGGGAACCTCGTGCGGCGCGCCGGCAGCGCGACACGGGAGCGGCGCCATCGCCTCCACGGCGCGCGCCTTCGCCATCAGCGCGTCAAGGAAAAACTTCACGGCCCAGTTCGGCATGGCGAGCTCGATGTACTTCCCCCACATCGGGTCGGATCCCGCGACACCGCCGCGAAGACCCGGGTCGTCCGACCGCATCACCTGCGCGCGCTTCACCAGATCGATGGCGCGCAGCGCCGCGTCGACGAGGGCGGGATCGCCTTCGATCCGGTGCAGCTCGAGCCAGATGAGCGCCATCTGCGCGTTCCCCGTTAGGCACGCGTACGAGGCCGCCGGCCGCCACCGCGCATCGAGCCGGCCCGGCAGCCACTTCGAGAGGCCAAGCCGCCGCGCGACCGCACGCGCCGCTCGGCGCGCCACCGCCATCCCGCGCGCATCGCCCAGGATGTGCGACATCATGAGCACGCCCCAAATCGTGTACGCGATGGTGTGCGTCACCGCCGTCCGCTCGCCCGAGCCGTCATCGAATCCGCAGTCGTCGATCCAGCCCGTCGCCGCGTCCACGTGCGACAGCACCCACTCGAGATGCCGACGGGCCGCGTCCAGATAGCACCGCTCGCCCGTGTGCGCACCGAATTCCGCCACCCAGCATCCGGCGTGCGCCATGTAGGTGTACGTGCGCCCCGAGCCGTACAGGTGCCGGCGCCATGCCCCGTCTGGATCCTGTTCGGCCGTCAACCAGTCGGCTGCGCGCGTCGCCGCTTGCAACACCGTAGCATCGCCGGTCGCGCGGTGCCACGCGGTGAGCCCATTCAGGATCTGCGCCGAATTGAAGATCGACGGCGTGTCGCGATTCTGCGCGATTTCCATCCCCGGGAAGCCGCCGCACTCGAGCTGCACGCCTAACAGAAACTCGATGCAGCGCCGCGCGCGCTCCCGAAACCCGGCGCACCGGGCATCCGACTCGAGCGCGAGCATCGTCGGCACGATGTACCCCGTGGTCTCGGGGTACGACGAGGACCATCCCCGCCCCAGGTGGTATCGCCCCGACACGCCGCCATCGCGTTGCGCGTCCTGCGCGCGCGCCAACCATCCCGCCGCCGCCTCGAGGTGCTCCCTGTCCGTTAGGCCGAGCTCCTCGTTGCGGGCGCGGTGCACCACGCCGCCGCTCAACGCGGCGAGCGTGGCCGGTCGCCACGCGCGCGCCGTGAGCACCGCGTCGCCGATGCGGCGCACCCGCGAGAATGTCCCCATGTCCGTCGTCACCTGAGCGGCTAGTTTGCGAAGATCGTCGCCAGAATCGGATTCACCGTGGCAGCCGAATACTCGGCGGAGGTCCCATGGCCATCAGTCAAAGAATAAGCCCGTGCCTGTGGTTCGCGGACCAGGCCGAAGAGGCCGCGCGATTCTACGTCGGCATCTTCAAGAACGCCAAGATCAACTCGATTACCCGATACGGCGAGGCGGGCAAGGAAGCACATGGACGGCCCGCCGGGTCGGTGATGACCGTCGTGTTCGAGCTGGATGGCCAGTCGTTCATGGCGCTCAACGGCGGCCCGGCCTTCACGTTCAACGAAGCCGTCTCGCTCATGATCAACTGCAAGTCGCAGGACGAGATCGACTACTACTGGGACACGTTGTCGGCCGGAGGCGATCCGAAAGCGCAGGTGTGCGGCTGGCTCAAGGACCGCTATGGCCTGTCCTGGCAGGTGGTGCCCCCGAAGTTCGACGAGTGGTTCAAGGATGAGCGCTCACCGGCCGCGGCCCGGACGATGAACGCGATGCTGAAAATGAAGAAGCTCGACATGGTGGCGCTCGAACGCGCCTACGAGGGGAAAGCCTAGCGCACGCGCGGGGGGCGGATTCGCTCTGGCCAACCGGCGTGCGCCGGCCGATCTTCGTGGTGCTGGAGCCGCGAAGCCCTCGTCTAGTAGACCGCGTCTAAGGTTCGGATAGCAGTCAGGGAATGGGGAAGCGCTCGCGGTCGCTCGCTTGGGGAAGCGCTAACGCTGAGGGAAGCGGCGGCGACGCCGCCTGAGGGGTGGAAGGACATCAGGTGTCCCTGGGTGGAGAGTCTCGAATCGCCGAGGCTCGCGCGCATGGCACTCACGTCGTGCAGACCATTGATGTTGTT
>JAICLH010000313.1 GCA_025927495.1 Gemmatimonadaceae bacterium | reverse complement strand
GTTCTCGATGAAGGTCTTGTTCGCATCGTTGCCCGACGCGATGACGCCGGCGATGAAGACGCCGGGCACGGCGGTCTCCATGGTCGCCGGATCGTGCTGTGGAATGCCGGTGGCGGAATCCATCGGCACGTCGAGTTGCACCAGGAGCTGGGCGTTGGGCTGGTAGCCCACCATCAGGTACACGTGGTCCGCGCGCACGCGGTCCAGTCCGTTCGGCGTGTCGAGCACCACGTGCTCGGGCGTGATCTCGCGGACGCGCGACGAGAAGCGCGCGCCGATGCTGCCGTCCTTGATGCGGTTCGTGATGTCGGGCAGCACCCAGGGCTTGATGTTGTGGTCCAGCTGCGGCAGAAAATGCACAATGGTCGTGCGCGCACCGGAGCGGTACAGGTCGAGCGCGACTTCGACCGCCGAGTTGCCGCCGCCGACCACCACCGCATCCTGGCGGAACGCCCAGTGTCCTTCGGTGAAGAGGTGCGTGACGTGCGGCAGGTCCTCGCCCGGTACGTTGAGCCGATTCGGATGGCCAAAGTAGCCCGTGGCGATCACGACGGCGCGCGCGCGCGTTTCGCGCACCTCGCCGTGGCGCGTGCGCGATTCGACGGCGAACGCGTCATCGCAGCGCCGGATTCGCTCGACGTTCTCGTACTGCCGAACGTCGAGGTCGAACATGGTGGTGACCGCGCGATAGTACGCGAGGACGTCGCGTCGCGTGGGCTTCTCGGTAGCCACGATGAACGGTACGCCGGCGATCGACAGCCGTTCGGGCGTCGAGAAGAAGGTGATGTACGTGGGGTAGCCCGCGATGCCGCTCACGACGCACGAGCGGTCGATGACGACCGCATCGAGCCCCGCGCGCTTGAACGCGACCGCCGCCGCGAGCCCGCACGGGCCGGCGCCGATGATGACCGCATCGAGCCGCTCCGCCGCGTCCACGATCACTCGACGCCGATGATCTGGTCGCGGCGCGTGCCCACGCTCACGTACGCGATCGGCGTGTCCGCGAGCTCGCGGATGCGATCCAGGTAGCGGCGCGCGGCCGCGGGCAGGTCTTCCACCCGGCGAGCGCCGGCCGTGCTGCTCTGCCAGCCGTCGAACCACTCGTAGCGCGGGGTCACGCGCTCGAGCAGAACCAGATCGCCCGGGAACTCATCATATACATCATCCTCGCCCTCGTAGGCGGTGCACACGCCAATGCGGTCCAGCGTGTCGAGCACGTCGAGCTTGGTCACCGCCAGTCCCGTCAGGCCATTGACGCGCCCGGCGTAGCGGACCACCACGGCGTCGAACCAGCCGCAGCGCCGGGGACGGCCCGTGGTGGCACCGAACTCGTTGCCTAACGTGCGGACGACGGAGCCCAACGGCTCCTCGATCTCGGTTGGGAGCGGGCCGTTGCCGACCCGCGTCGTGTACGCCTTCACCACGCCTAACACGGCGTCGATCGACGTCGGCGCGAGCCCCGCGCCGGTCGCCGCCCCGCCCGACGTCGTGCTGCTCGATGTCACGAACGGATACGTGCCGTGATCCACGTCCAACAGCGAGCCCTGCGCGCCCTCGAGCAGCACCGCCGCGCCCGCTAACCGCGCGCGATACACCGCGAGCCCGACGTCTTCGGCGAGCACGAGCAGGCGCGGCGCCAGCCGCTCGAGCAGCGCCACGGTTTCCTCCGCGCTCGCGCGCTTGTCGGAGCCGAACGCCGCCAGTTGGGCATTCGCGTGCGCGATGCCGCCCTGCACGAGCTCGCGCAGCCGGTCAATGTGCCGCAGGTCCTGCACGCGGATGCCGCG
>JAICLH010000158.1 GCA_025927495.1 Gemmatimonadaceae bacterium | reverse complement strand
GGGTTGTCCGAGGCGCGGAAGAAGGGCGCCAAGGTGCCGAAGAAGCGGAAGTAGTCGCCTAACCTGGCGAGAGCCGGCCGCGCCGGCGCGGCGCCGGATCCAGGATGAACCACTGAGCGGCGAGCGCGAGCGCCACGCCGATGTACACGAGCGACGCCGGGACGGACATGATGAGTCCGGCGAGCTGCTGGTCCTCGAGCAGCGTGAGGTGCCACGCAGCGGCGCCGGCAGCGTGCGCCGAATACCACCCGGTGCGGGCGAACGCGAGGATGGCGCCGAGCGCGCCGCTCTGCATGAGGGTGAGGGCGAGATAGACCACGGCGCCGCCGTGCGCGAGGCGCCGCCGGCCGATGGGTTGGAACACGACCCACCAGAAGAGAAAGGCCGACGCCAGAAAGCTCAGGTGCTCGAGGACGTGCAGCCGTTCATCGCCCAACGCGGCGAGGTACGGGCCGGGCAGGTGCCAGAACCACAGCACCGCGAGGTTCGCCAACCAGACGCCTAACGGGTCGCCCGCCGCCCACACCGCGCGCCGGACGCGGGGCGACGCGCGCCACCGCCGCCCGAGGGCGAGGCACCGGCGGTACGGCAGCGCCCACAGCGCCGGCAAGAGCGGTTCGCCTAACGCAAGCAGCGGCGCCGCGACGAGCATCAGCAGCAGGTGCTGCACCATATGCGCCGAGAAGAGCGTCTCGGCCAGCGCGTCCAGAGGCGACAGCAGCGCGATGCCGAGCGTCAGGAGGCCCGCCGCGAAGCACGCCACCTGAGATCGACGCACCCCGTGACCCACTCCGGCGCTGCGCCAGAGCGCTCGCACCCCGATGGCATACCACGCCGCGGTCAGTGCCAGCGGTCCCGCGATTGACGGTGTCCATTGCCAGGCCGACCATAACTCGCCCGGCACGACGATCGTCGAGCCGCCCGTGATCACCGGCAGGCCGGAACGGCAAAGAGCGCGATGAGCCCGAATACAATGAGTGCGCTGAACAGCACACCGAACGGGATGCCCATGAACGCCATGTAGTGGAACACGGCGCTGCGCTCCGGGTCGCCTCTCGGGCGCGCGTCGTCGGTGCGCATCTTCGTCTGGCCCCACACGCGAGTGGCGGTGCCGAGTGACACGAGCGCGATGATCAGCGTGACCACGATGATGATGAGCGATGCCGTCCAGGCGCCGCCGGCCGACGACGTTTCGAGCAGATGGTCCATGGGATAGCAGGCGTGCGCGGTGATCGCATATGCGCAGAGCTCGTACACGGTCCACGCCGCCGGCGCGCCGAGGAGGGCGAACCATGCGGCGCCGTAACCTTCAGCATGCGAATGGCGATGCGCAGCGGGTACGACAGTCATGGCTCGAACCCTCCCAGGTGCCTAACCGAGGCGCGGCGAGATGTAGAGCGATGCGAACACGAACAGCCACACAATATCGACGAAGTGCCAGTACATGCCGGCGCAGGTCACGGCGAGGTGCGACTCGCGGGTGAACGTGCCGCGCGCGGCCCAGATCTGCACCAGGAGGTTCATCAGCAGCCCCACCACGACGTGCGCGCCGTGAAAGCCCGTGATCGTGTAGAACAGCGACCCGAAGGCGCCATCGCGCGGGCCGAACGGCTGGTTGCTCCACTCGATCCCCTGGATGATGATGAAGACGAGACCGAGGATGAACGCGATCGCCAATCCGGCACGCAGGCGCGCGCGATTGCCGGCGCGGATGCCCCGCTCGCCCCACGCATACGCAATGCTCGACACGATGAGAATGATCGTGTTGGGCAGCGACAGCTTGAGCGCGAGCGGGCCGGACGGCGGCCAGGCCGACCGCGACTGCGACCCCAGGTAGAAAAAGCTGAACAGGAGGAACGCGAACAACGCTGCTTCCGTGGCGATGGTCCAGACCATCGCCCACCAACCCGGCGCCCGCCCCTCGTGGACGCCTAACGGAATGGTGCGGTCGTACGCCGTAGTCGTCATGCGCGTTCTCCAGTCGCCAGATGACGCGGCCACAGCCAGCCGACGAGGCATGCCAGCATGCCGACGCCGCCGAGGATCGCGAGCCACCATTGCGAGAACACGAGCCCGTACGCGGTCGCGAGCATGGCGATGGCGAGCAGGAACGGAAACAGGGAGTCCTCGGGCATGTGCAGCACGTGCAACGGCTCCGCCTCGAGCGGAGACGTGCCGAACGTTTCGCGGCCTTCGGCGAGCGCGGCACCCTCGGTGATGTGGCTGCGTCCCTCAGCGGGGATGATGCCCGGCGTCTCGTCGCCTAACTGATCCTCCCACAACGGCAGCCGGCTCCGCACGATCGGGATCACGGCGAAGTTGTACGGCGGGGGCGGCGATTCCATCGCCCACTCGAGCGTGCCGGCATCCCATGGGTTGGACCCCGCGAACGCGCCCTTCCTCCGGCTCACGAAAAAGTTGATCACGAACAGCAGCACGCCGATGGCGAACAGAAACGCGCCGATCGTCGTGATCAGGTTCACCGTGCCCCAGCCGGAGCTCGCCGGATAGGTGTACACGCGCCGCGGCATGCCGAGCAGACCGGCGATGTGCATCGGGAAGAAGCCGAGGTTGAAGCCGATGAACATCGTCCAGAAATTCCATTTGCCTAACGTCTCGTTCATCATCCGGCCGGTCATCTTCGGAATCCAATAGTAGAACGCCCCGATCACCGGGAAGACATTGATGCCGATGAGCACGTAGTGGATGTGCGCGACCACGAAGTAGGTGTCGGTCACCTGCCAGTCGAACGGCACCGCGGCGGTCACGACACCCGAGACGCCGCCGATCACGAACAACACCACGAATCCAGCGGCGAAGAGCAAGGGCGTTTTCCAGACGGGTTTGCCCAACCACATCGTGGCGATCCACGCGAACACGGCGATCGCGCTCGGGATCGTGATGAGGAAGCTCGCGCCGCTGAAGAACGACATCGACACCGCCGGAAGCCCGGTCGCGAACATGTGGTGCACCCACACGCCGAACCCGATGAGGCCGGTCGCGATCGTGGATAGCGCGACGTACGGATACCCGACGAGTGGACGCCGGCAGAACGTCGGAATCATTTCGGACACCATGCCCATCGCCGGCAGCACGATGATGTAGACCCATGGGTGGCCGAGGATCCAGAACAGGTGCTGCCAGAGGAGCGGACTGCCTCCCTGGGCGGCGTCGAAGAAGTGCATGTGAAACTGGCGTTCGAGGTACAGGAACACGCATCCCGCGGTGAGCGCCGGCAGCGCGAAGATCGCCGCGAACGACGCGGTCATCGTTCCGTACACGAAGATCGGCAGCCGGTTCAGCGACAAGCCGGGTGCGCGCATCTTCATCACGGTGCCAATGAAGTTGATGGCGCGGACGGTCGTCGACGCGGTGAGGAAGATCAATCCGAGGGCGTAGAAGTCCATGTTGAGCCCGGGATTGTACGGCTGCAGCGACACGGGCGCGTACCCGAACCATCCGTCGTTAGGCGCCTGTCCGATGCACAGCGCCGTGTAGATGAAGATGCCGGATGCGAGGAACGTCCAATAGCTGAGCGCGTTCACGCGTGGGTACGCCATGTCGCGCGAGCCGAGCATCAACGGCCAGATGTAGTTACTGAAGCCGGACAGGATCGGCGATGCATACCAGAACATCATCGTGATGCCGTGCATCGAGAAGAGCTGGTTGTACGCCTCGGGCGACAAGAGGTGCGTGTCCGCGTGCGCGAGCTGGACGCGCATGATCAACGCCTCGATGCCGCCGATGATGAGGAAGATCACCGCGGTCACGAGATAGCGTTTGCCGATGGTCTTGTGGTCGACCGTGGCGAGGACACCGTACAGGCCTGGGCGCGATTCCCACGTCTCGTGGAGCCGCTCGATGGGTGCGGTCGAGATGGGTGCGATGGTGGCCACGGCGATTCCTCTATTTGAGCGTCTCGAGGTACGCCGCCAGCGACTGCAGATCGCGAGCGGGTACGGCGATGGTCGGCATGTCGCTGCCGGGTTTGATGGCCTGCGCCGCGACGATCCAGCCCATCAAGTTGCCTTGCGTGTTAGGCAGCGCGCCGGCGGCGATCGTGGTCCGCGACGCGATGTGAGTGAGGTCGGGGCCCACGGCGCCGCCCGCGCGCGTACCGCGGATGCTGTGGCAGTTCGCGCATCCCGACGTCATGAACACACGCAGGCCGTCGGCCGTGTTCGGGTCGCTCGCGGGTCCGGCGGGCGCGCCCTGGTCCACGAGCCATTGCCGGAACCGGGCTGGGGGATCGGCAATGACGCGGATCTGCATGTGTGCGTGCTGCGCCCCACAGTACTCGCCGCACGTCCCGCCGAATACGCCCGCGTGCCGCGCTTCGATCCACGTGGTGTTGGTCTGTCCCGGGATAAGGTCTGTCTTGCCCGCGAGCTCGGGCACCCAGAAGCTGTGGATCACATCGCTCGTCGAGAGCTCGAGCCTAACGGGCTCGCCCACCGGGACGTGGATCTCGTTCGCCGTCACCACACCCTGCGCTTCTCCGGCTCCCTCGTAGCGGACTTCCCACCACCACTGATGCCCGATGACCTGGATGGTCGCTGCCGGCGCGCGCTCCGGCGCGGCGACAGCGTCGAGCGTTCCGATGGTGAAGAGAAACGCGGCGACGAGCACGACGGACGGGATGACGACGCCGCCCCATGCAATCCATGGAAGGCCGGAGCTGCCGCTGAACACCGCGTCGTCGCGCGTTTGGCGTCCGCGCGAGCGCGCCCACGCCGCGAGCACCAGAATGGTGACAATGAGCACCACCACGCACGAGACGATGACGAGAAACCAGCCCAGCGACGTCTCGCTGCTGCCGGTCGTGCCATCGCGGGCAAGCGTGTTCAGCGGTCCGCAACCGGCCATCCCCCACGCGCCTAACGCAAAGACGAGCGGTGCCCGGCGACGCGACATGCGTGTCATGGCGCGATCACTTCGGGATCGGCACATCCACCGGGGGCGGCGGCGCGTCCGGTTCCTGCGGCGTGCCTAACGTCCGGATGTACGTGATGATCTTCCACATTTGGTCCGTCGGGATGCGGCCGCCCCACGCCGGCATGCCCGCCGGGCGACCTTCGGTGATGGTGCCCAGGAGTTGGGCATCGCTGCTGCCATAGGTCCAGAGGCTGTCGCGCAGACTCGGACCCATGCCGCCGCCGGCGCGCCCACCGTGACATCCCGAGCAGTTGTACTGCACGAACAATTGGCGCCCCTCGTTTGCCGCGCCCGCATCGCCGACGTATGGATTGTGGACGTCGCCGAAGAAGACCGTTGGATGAATGCCGGGTAAGACGCCGTTCGATGCCGTGGGCGTGATGCGAGGCGACAGGACACCGGCCGACGCCATCGTGACATTTCCGCTGGCGGCCGGGGCCGGCTGCTGTTTGCAGCCGACCGCGGCAAGAAGCACCGCGGCGACCGCGATCGACGTGGCCACGTTCGGCGCGATCCTCATGGCGTTCCTCCTGACGCGGTGTGCGGTGCGACGGCAGGTGTCGCATGCTCGACATTCGCACGCCTCTGAGCATCGGCGCCGCCATCGTCGCTGACTAACGGAACGTGGTAGTCCTGCAGTATCCGGCGAATCGCGGCGCGGCGGGCGTGGAGCTCCCGTTCCAACGTGCCGTGCAGCATCGAGTCTCCCGTCCGCACGCCCATGGCGATCGCGTACGAGAACGGGATGCCGTGTCCCGCCATTGCGTTGCTAACCGGCGACACGTCGAGCGGTACGCGCGAACGCGCCGCGTAGTAGCCGGCGAGCGGTCCCCATGCGATCGCGACGTCCACTTTGCCGTGCGCGACGGCACTGATCAGCGTCGAGGGCGGACTCTCCTGCGCGTAGTTGCCGTAGATGCTGTAGCCCACCACGTTCTGCACGATGCCGCGCCCTGCGAGCGCGACGCCGGGCGGCAGACTGTTGTAGTCGTCGCCGATGACGTGAATCCCGATGCGCACGTGGTGCAGGCGCGGATCGTCCATCGACGCCAGACGCAGCCGGCTCGAGCGGCGCGTGACGAACACGTACGTCGAGCGATAGTACGGCGTCGTGGTACTCAGCTGTTCGTCGCCCGCGATGATCCCGATGACGACGTCGCAGCGCTCGGCGCTGAGCGTATTGCGGACGAAGCCGCGTCGTTGGGCCCACCAGGTGTATTGCACGGGCTCGTGGAGGTCGCGCGCGATGAGCGAAGCAATGCGGTTCTCGAAGCCGTGACCGGCGCTGTCGCTGAACGGCATGTTGTTGGGGTCGGCGCACACGCGTAAGGCCCGTGCGCGCGTCGGCGATGGCTTGCCGTTGGACGCGGCGGCGGCGAACGCCGCGACGCCGAGAGCGGTTGCCAGGCGAATCGCGATCCAGGTCATGGCAACGCGAATACGTAGAGCATCCCGCCCGGGGTCGTGTACTTGGGCAGGTCGGGCATGGCACCGGTCGCGCCTAACGCAGCGGTCGGATCGCTCGCCGACAAACCGAGTGCGATCGCGCCCAGCCAGCCGCCGATTCCCGAGTATACCGCCACGTACTGCTTCCCGTCGGGACCTTGATACGTCATCGGATTGCCGACGATCCCCGACCCCACCTTGAACTTCCAGAGCTCCTGTCCCGTGCGCGCGTTCACGGCCTTGAACCATCCATCCATGGTGCCGTAGAACAGCACGTCGCTTCCCGTCACCACCGGTCCGCTCCACACCGGGAAGCGCTCGGTGATCGCCCACACCTTCTTGCCCGTCGCCGCATTCCATGCGATGACCTGCCCGCGGCCGTTCCATCCGCCGGGGCCTGCGTACATGCGCACGTCAGCGCCTAAATACGGCGTGCCCGCAATGTAGCTCGCCTTGAGTCCCTTGTAGTCCATGCACAGATCGGTACTCGGCGTATAGAACAGACTGGTGCGCGGCGAGAAGGCCGCCGGCTGTTGGTCGCGCGCACCCGTCGACGACGGACAGATGCCGGTGGTGTTCACGCCTTGATGCGTTTCCTTGGAGGGCACCCGCACCGGCTTTCCCGTTTGCGGATCCACGCCCGTTGCCCAGTTGAGGGATTGATACGGTTGGGCGACGAGCACCTGGCCGGTCGCGCGATCGATCGTGTAGGCGAAACCGTTGCGATCGAAGTGCACGATTACCTTGCGCGCCTGTCCATCGATCGTGAGGTCGACCGGAATGTTCTCGTTCACGCCGTCGTAGTCCCACGAGTCGTGCGGCGTGAACTGGTACGCCCAGTGGGCGTCGCCGGTCTTGGGGTCGCGCGCGAACACGCCCGCGCTCCACAGGTTGTCGCCCGGCCGCATGTCCGGATTCCAGACGCCCGGGTTCGCCGTACCATAGTAGATGAGGTTCAGCTCGGGATCATACGTGATCCATCCCCACACGGTGCCTCCGCCTAACTTCCATTGGTCGGGCGGCCACGTGGAGACGCCGAGGTTCTTTCCTTTGTATTGCGGATAGTACGGCCGGAAATCGGCGCCGATCTTCACGACGCTGTCGGGACCGGTCGAGTACGCGCGCCAGAGCACCGCGCCGGTACCGAGGTCGAGGCCGGCTGCCCACCCCTTCACGCCTAACTCCGCGCCGCTGTTGCCGACGAGGACCACGTTGCCGACGACGAGCGGCGCCATCGTCATCGTCGAGCCTTCCTCGATCGAGTCGAGCTTCGTGTCCCACAGCACCTTCCCCGTCTTCGCATCGAGGGCGACGGTGTGGTTGTCCAGGCGATTGAACACGATCTTGCCGTCGGCGTACGACGCGCCGCGATTGACGACATCGCAGCACGCTTCGCCTTGCGACGCCGGCGCCGTGGTGGGCAGGTAGTGCCACTTCACCGGCCCGCCGGTTTTCGTGAGATCGAGCGCGAAGACGTGATTGGGATACGGTGACACCACGTACATCGTGCTGTCGACGACGAGTGGTTGGCCCTCGAAGCCGCGCGCCGTGCCCGTGGAGAATGTCCACGCGACCTTGAGATTCTTGACGTTGTCGGCGGTGATTTGCGCGAGGGGGCTATACCGCCAGCCTTGTGCGTTGCGGCCCGGGAGTGGCCATGAGCCGGGAGGGGGAGCGCCTGGTGCTTCTACGCCGGTACCGACCGGCGGCGCGCTTCCTGTCGCCGCCATGGCCATCGGCGCCTGCTCGCCGCGACACGCGGCGACCGACGCCACGATCGTTACGATCGCGATCCACGAGCCGGCACATCGACTGGCCTGCCTCTGCATCCGATCCTCCGAGTGTGCGCGAACACGCCGCGCGCCCAAAGTCGCCGACGTCGCGCGCGCGATGTCGGTGCGATGGAATCAGTGCGGGCGGGGTTTGCATATCGTGTTCCGAAGGCCGGTCAGAGCCATCTAATCGTTGACGGGACGCGGTCGTGTACGCTTGGGGTCCCATACGACGCTCGGCATCATGGTCGCGGGCACGACAGTTGCTTTTCGCACGGTCACTCGCCGGCGGTCAAGGCGAGGCATACTGCGAGGGAGGATGCCATGCTTTGGACGCTGATCGTGATTCTCGTGATCTTGTGGGCGCTCGGGTTCGGCGTGTTCCACGTCGCGGGCGGGCTCATTCATCTCCTGCTGGTGATCGCGATCATTCTCTTGATCGTGCGCCTGGCGACTGGCCGCCGGCCAGTGGCCTAACGCAGCGGTCGTGCGTGTGGCGACGCGTGGCCGCGCGCACGACCGGGTTCTTGCTCAGGCGCGCGCTTCCGAGCAACGGGCGCGCGGGGGGAGAGGCGTCGGCCGCTGGGTCCGGGAGCTCGGCCCGGGGTTGATCACCGGCGCGGCCGACGACGATCCTTCCGGCATTGCGACATATTCGCAAGCCGGGGCCGCATTCGGCTACGGCTTGCTCTGGACGGCCATCCTGTGCATGCCGCTCATGGCGGCGGTACAGACGATGTGTGCGCGCGTGGGAGTGGTCGCCGAGACGGGCTTGGCGAACGTGCTGCGCGTGCACTACTCGCGCTGGCTCCTCTGGTTGGTGTGCCTGCTGCTGTTCGCGGGCAACACCATCAACATCGCGGCGGACCTGGGCGGGATGGGCGCGTCCGCGGCGCTGCTCACCGGCGCCAACGCACTCTGGTTCGTGCCGGTCTTTACCGTGCTCATTCTCGCGCTGCTCGTGTT
>JAICLH010000286.1 GCA_025927495.1 Gemmatimonadaceae bacterium | reverse complement strand
TTCGCCGGCAAGTGCTCGCCCCACTTCATGAACGCGCGGATGGCCGTGGGCGCCGTGTAGAAAATCGTGACGCCGTATTTCTCACACAGCTCCCAGAAACGATCCTTTTGCGGCCAATCGGGCGCGCCTTCGTACATCACGCACGTCGCGCCACAGGCGAGCGGTCCGTACACGATGTACGAGTGTCCCGTCACCCAGCCCACATCGGCGGTGCACCAGTACACGTCGTCTTCCTTGAGATCGAACACCCACTTGGTGGTGGCCACGCATCCGGTGAGATAGCCGCCCGTGGTGTGCACGATGCCTTTCGGTTTTCCTGTAGTGCCCGACGTGTAGAGGATGTAGAGCACATCTTCGGCGTCCATCTCTTCGGGCGCGCAGTCGGCGTCCACGTCGCGCATGAGCTCGTGCCACCAGTGGTCCCGCTTTGCATGCATGGATGCACCCGACTCATCACCCGGTCCGGCGGGGCGCCGTTGGACCACCACGACGTGCTCGATGCTCGGCGTTTCCTCGAGCGCGTTGTCCGCGTTGCGCTTGAGCGGAACGATCTGCCCGCGACGATAGCCGCCGTCCGCGGTGATGAGCACCTTCGCCTGCGCGTCGTTGATGCGGTCGCGCAGCGATTCGGCGGAGAATCCGCCGAACACCACGGAGTGCGGGGCGCCGATGCGCGCGCACGCCAGCATCGCGATCGCCGCTTCGGGAATCATGGGCAGATAAATCGCGACGCGATCGCCGCGCTTGACGCCCAACCCGCGCAGCACGTTGCCGAACTTGCAGACTTCGCGGTGCAAGTCCCAGTACGTGTACGTACGCGTGTCGCCCGGCTCGCCTTCCCAGATGAGCGCCGCTTTGTTGCGACGTGGTCCGCGGAGATGCCGGTCCAGGCAATTGACCGACGCATTGAGTTTGCCGCCCAAGAACCACTTGGCCCACGGCGGATTCCACTCGAGCACTTTGGTGAATGGTTTGGACCATTCGAGCTCGCGCGCCATTTCGGCCCAGAATGCTTCGGGGTCGCGGGCAGCACGGTCGTAGACATCGCGTGCGGGGACGTTGGCGGCGCGTGAGAACTCGGCCGCCGGCGTGAACTTGCGCGTTTCCTGGAGCAGCACGTCGATGTCGGTCATGGCACGAGCAGAGTTGAGGGTGAGTCCGAGGTACCTTATCCGTCGCCCAGGCGGGCGTCCAGAGCGCAACCATCCTTCATAACGCGTTCCGCGCGCGGCGGCGACGCGCTACTGTTGAGTCATGATTGGCACGACTCGACCGCGGCCGTGAGGCGAGAGCCGGCGACGCTCGCCGCCACGGGCGCACGGTGACGACACCCGCGGCCGCGGCCGACGCGCGCCACGCGGTGGAGGTCGAGGCGCTCGTGCGCGCCTTCGGACGCCGCCGGGCGGTGGACGGGGTGTCGTTCACGCTCGACGCGGGCGACTGTCTCGCGGTGTTCGGGCCTAACGGAGCCGGCAAGACCACGCTGCTGCGCGTGCTGGCCGGGCTGCTGCGGCCCACGCGCGGCCGCGCATCGGTGGCGGGAGTGTGGCTGCCAGGCGGCCCGGAGGCGCGACGGCGGATCGGGTTCATCTCGCACGCGAGCATGTTGTACGCGGCGCTCACGGCGCGCGAGAACGTCGAGCTGGCGGCGCGGTTGTTCGGCGTGCCGGATCCGCGCGGTGCGGCGGCGCGCGCGCTGGATGCGATGCGTATGACGCCGCGCGCGGACACCCCGGTGCGGTCACTGAGCCGCGGGATGCAGCAGCGCGTGAGCATCGCGCGCGCCATGGTGCACGCGCCGAGCGTCGTGCTGCTCGACGAGCCGTTCACGGGCCTCGATGCATCGGGCGCGGCGGCGCTCTCCGCTGCGTTAGGCGCACTGCGGGAATCGGGTGCGGCGCTCGTGCTGGTGACGCACAATCTCGAGGAAGGGCTGGCACTCGCCACGCACGCGGCGATCATGACCGCGGGCACGTTCGCGCGCCACGAGCCGCGCGCCTCGCTGGATGCGCGCGCGTACGCCGATGCCTACCGCGCGTTGGTGTCGCTCGATGCCTGACACGCTCGGCACCGCCCTGCTCATCGCGCGCAAGGACCTGGCGATCGAGTTCCGCACGCGCACCGCGTTCTTCTCGGCCGTGGTGTTCGCGCTGCTCGCCATTGTGATTTTCTTTTTTGCATGGGACCCGACGGCAGTGGCCGCCTCCGACCTCGCACCGGGTGTGCTGTGGGTGATTTTCACGTTTTCGGGGCTGCTCGGACTGCACCGGTCGTTCGGTGTCGAGCTCGCCGACCGCGCCCTGGACGGACTCCTTGGCGCCCCCGTGTCGCGCCATGCGATCTATCTGGGGAAGGCGATGGCGAACCTTGTGTTCGTGCTCGCGATCGAGGTGATCGCGGTGCCGGCCGTGGCGCTGTTCTACGACATGCCGTTGGGCGGATTCACTGGTGTGGCGGCGCTCGCCGCGCTGATGGTGCTGGCGGCGATCGGGCTGGTGGCGGTGGGCACCTTGTTCGCGGCGATGTCCGTGAATACGCGGTTGGGCGAGCTGCTCCTGCCAATGCTGTCGCTCCCGTTCTTCGTACCCATCGTCGTCCCGGCGGCGCAGACCACTGCGCGCTTGCTCGCCGGGCGGCCGGTGGTCGAATCGGTCGGGTGGCTCAAGATTCTCGTGGCCTTCGACTTGGTATTCGTGGCTGCATGTACAGTGGCGTTCCCGTACACCTTGGAGGATTGACCTTGGCCGCGACGCTGTCCTGCGTCATCTTTTCTGTCAGCCGCACACTGAATCACGCCCTCGAATGATCGAGATCGCCACGCGCGAAACAACGAGCAGCACAGCCGCGACCGTCGAGCGCGCCGCGGCGCGTCCGACGTTCGATTGGTTGTTCGCGATAGCAGTGCTCGCGGTGATCACGACCTTCATCCGCGCGATCTACTTCACGCCGATGGATGCACTGCAGGGCCCGGCGCAGAAGATCTACTACGTGCACCCGCCGTCGGCGTGGGTGGCGTTCCTCGCGTTCGGCGTGGTGGCCGTCGCGAGCATCATCTACCTGTGGATGAAAGACCCGCGCCTC
>JAICLH010000144.1 GCA_025927495.1 Gemmatimonadaceae bacterium | reverse complement strand
TGGCTCGTGACGGCCGAGCTCGAGCACGGGTTCAGCGACCACGTGGTCCTCGGACCGGCGTCGACGATCGCCCGCGCGCCGTCGCCCGACGGGCAGCCGGTGCCCGTAGCGTACACACGCGGCGTGCTCGACCTCAGGCGCTACAACCGCTTGTCGCCGGAATCGCAGCTCAACTTGCGGCTGTTCGCCGGCGGCTGGTTAGGCGGAGATCCGCTGCCGCTCGAGCGACGGTTTTCGTTAGGCGGATCGGGCTCCCTGCCCGGCTACGACTTCCGCCAGCCGTTGACCGGCGAGCGGGACGTCATGACGTGCAGCGCGGGCCAGCACATCATCGGTACGCCGGCACAATGCGACCGCGTGCTCCTTGCGCAAGCCGAGTATCGCGGCGATCTGCACCTCCACCTGTTCGGCGGCGGCAGCGGCGGCTGGAGCTGGACCTTCTACCATCCGCTCCAGTGGGTGGTGTTCACGGACGCGGGACGGGGATGGCTGCTCCACGCGCCGGCGCCCGACGGCGGCGTCCAAGACGCACGCGCCTTTCCGCTCAGCAGCTACAAAGCTGATTTCGGTATCGGGCTCGACGCCGAAGTCCTCGGTATTTTCGTCGCGAAGTCGGTGACCGACTGGGCGAATCCGCTCAACGTGGTCGTCCGTCTCCGGCACCGCTTCTGACACGTGCGGCTCGCGTGGCTGACTGCTCTGTTGCTCTCGATCGCGGTGCCGCTCGCGGCGCAGCGCGATGCGCGCCTGCTCGTGGTACTGCCCAAGACCGCGACCGACGCCATGGTACCAGAAGTGAGCGCCGTGAAGGTATTGGACGATCGCAGCCTGGAGGAGCTGTTGCACAGTGGATTTCCGGCTCGCTTACACTATCGCCTGGAGTTGTGGGCGTCCGGCGGCTTGTTCGACAACTTGCAGCGGCACGCCGAGTGGGATGTGATCGTGCGCTACAATCCGCTGGAACGCCGCTACAGCGCGACACGCATCGTGGCTGACCGCGCGACATCGCTCGGATCGTTGGGCGCGATGCGGGACGTGGATTCTGCGTTAGCCAAACCCTTCACGCCGCCGATCGCCGCGCCGAAGGCCGGCGATCGCAACCGCTACTATTGGATCTGCACGCTCGACGTCGAGATGCTGTCGGTGAACGATCTCGACGAAGTGGAGCGGTGGCTGCACGGCGAGCTGACGCCCGCAGTCCACGGCGACCGAAATCCGGGCACAGCGTTAGGACGTGGCGTGACCACATTGATCACGAGCGTCCTTGGCGGCAAGCAGCGACACTACGAGGCGCGGACGAAAGAATACCGCCCGTGATCGGTCAGGCGAGCAACGTCCGCGATCGGCGGATCGGATGGCCCGACTCGAGCAGCTCCAGCTGGTGCAGCGTATCCTCGCCGTAGAACAACTTGATGTACTTCGACTGCGTGGGCGTGAGCCGGCGCACCGCCCAGCTCAGATGCACGAAGTGAGGCTCCACGGGCGCGCTCAATGGGTGCATGCCGATCTCCTCGGGCATGCGGTTGCCCTTGCGCGTGTTGCACGGCGAGCACGCGGTGACGACGTTGGTCCAATCGTTCGTCCCGCCGCGCGACATCGGAATCAGGTGGTCACGCGTGAGCGATTCCCGCGGACGCAGCTCCGCCGCGGTGCGACCACAGTACTGACAGCGGTAGCGATCACGGGCGAACAGGAACGTGTTCGTCACCTGGCGACGGAACCGGCGCGGGACGTGGATGAAGCGGACCAACCGAATGACCGCCGGGCGCGGCAGTGTCAGGCGCTCCGAGTGCACGAAGCGACCCGAGTCGGCCTCGATGATTTCCGCCTTGCCATCGAGGACGAGCCGTAAGGCGCGCCGCATCGGAACCATCGTGAGCGGCTCGAAGGAAGCATTGAGCGCCAGACAACCGACGACCACGGAACCCTCCCCCTCCGTTACCTACGAAAACTCCCGCCACGGTCGTCAGGGCGGGAGCGGGTCCTCTAGCGTGACACGCCGCGAGTCGCGTGGCGCCGCGATTGCCGCGGCGCTAAGCCCTCTGTTACACTGACGAGACCGATAAAGTGCCGTAACTCGGCACGGTCAAACCATTTGGACGCTGGCTGCATCATTCGGCGGCGTCGTCGCACTAACGCTCGGCCTCCGCAGCCACCGGCAACGATGTCAACCAACCATACCGGTCTTCGATGCGACCGGTCGCAATACCCATGAACTGCTCCTGAATCGCGCGTGTGATCGGGCCCGGCTTGCCGCTTCCTACTTGAATGCGATCGACCGATCGGATCGGCGTCAGCTCGGCAGCGGTACCCGAGAAAAAGAGCTCGTCCGCAATGTAGAGCATTTCTCGCGGCAGCGTCTGCTCCCGCACTTCATAGCCCAAGTCCTGCGCGATGCGCATGACCGAATCGCGCGTGATCCCGCTCAAGATGCCCGACGACAGTCCCGACGTGTACACGACGCCGTCACGCACGAGGAACAGGTTCTCACCGCTCCCCTCGGCCACGTACCCGAAGGAATCGAGCATGATGCCTTCGGCGTATTTGTCGATCCTCGCTTCGGTCTTGGACAACTGCGAATTGAGATAGTTGCCGCCGGCCTTGGCCAACGCCGGGAACGTATCCGGCGCCGCACGCCGCCAGCTCGACACGCAGACGTCCACTCCGTTTGCCAGCGCGTCATCGCCCAAGTAGTTGCCCCAATGCCACGCGATGATGAACGTTTCGACCGGGACATCCACCGGGTACACACCCATCTGCTCGCCGGTGCGAATGACCACCGGGCGGAGATAGCAGGCGCGCACATCGTTGGCCGACACCGTGTCGAGACACGCCTGGACCAGCGCATCGACGCTGTGTCGCATCGGCATCCGATAGATCCGACACGAGTCGTGCAGGCGGCGGATGTGATCCGGCAGGCGGAACACGGCCGGTCCGGCCGGGCTGTCGTAGCAGCGAATGCCCTCGAACACGCACGATCCATAGTGGACCACGTGGCTCATCACGTGGATCGTGGCGTCATCCCAGGGGACTAACTGGCCGTCCCGCCATATCTTAGTCGTGCGTCCGTTGATGCTGCTGTCGGCCATCGAAGAGGCTGGTGAGAGAAAGTCAACAATACACTATGATAACGCGTGGCCACGGCGGCGGGGAATAGGCACGTACACTCTGGTGAATGCTGGTGGCGTGATGACAGGGCGCCGGGACCCGCTTGCGGCTCGTGCGGTTCTGGTGCAATTCACACCTGACGACGTTCGAGGCGCAGCGATGAAGCGGCGACGGATGCGCTGGTCGAGGTGGGCGATCGTGGTGTCGGCTATCTGCCCGACGGCCGCGGGTCGCGCGGGCGCCCAACCGCCGCTCGTGCAGATGATTCGCTCGCGGTTCTCGGACCTCACCCACGCCGGCAACTGCCCGGTGGAGTACTACGTCAACGGTGTACCTTTCGACATGCAGAACAGCCCGGATGCGAGCTTCCAGCCGGGCGACATCGCGTCGATCGAGGTCTACGACGGCTCGTCCAAGATTCCGCCGGAATATTCGGCCGGGTCCGCCCAGTGCGGCGTCATCGTGATCTGGACCAAGGGCGCGTCCAACTGAAGCAGGGTTGCCTAACGGACGACCGTCGCATGCGCGAGATGCGCGGCCAGGCGTGTGGCGGTGTCACGCACGCGCTCGGGTACGGCGCGGTCGCCGGTGAGAACGCGGCCATCGACCGCGCGCAGCGCGCCGGCCACCGTCACCAGCCGCGCCGGCGTTCCGCCTAACGCAAAAACCGCGGCGGATTCGGGGTTCGCGTCGCCGAACCCGGCCGGCAGCGGAAACGCGGCGAGGTCGGCGTCCTTGCCCACCTCCAGCGATCCGATGCGGTCCGCCACGCCGAGGGCGCGGGCGCCGCCGAGTGTGGCGAGCGCGAGGGCATCGCGCGGCGCGATCGCATCGGAGCGGCCGGTGCGCGTCCGCTGGGCCAGCGTGGCCACGCGCGCTTCCTCGAGCAGGTCCATGCGATCGTTGGCGGCCATCGAGTCGGAGCCGAGGCCGACCGCCACGTTCGCGCCGAGCAACCGGTCGAGCGGCGCGATGCCGTGGCCAAGCTTCGCGTTGGACACCGGACAGTGCGCGACCGTCGCGCGCGCGCGGGCGATCGCTGCGATGTCCGCATCATCGATGCGCACGGCGTGGATGAGCAGCGGCCGCGCGTCGAGGACGCCGAGTGTATCCAGGAGCGCGATCGGCGACCGCGCGCGCGGCGCGACCGGGATGCCGCGATTCCGTAACCCGTCGGCGAACGGGCCGTCCCCGTCGCGCACGAAGTGGGTTTCGGCCTCGCTCTCGGCGATGTGCACCGCCACCGGATACCCGGCGCGCGCGGCGAACGCAAAGAGCGGATCGCTCACCGTGTACGGGGCGTGCGGCGAGATCCCGAGGCGGACGAGGGGCGTTTGCCGCGGCTCGAGCTCGGTTAGGCGGCGGCGCAAGCCGGCGATGGCCTCGGCCACGCGCGCGTCGTCGGCCGACGGCGCGAACACCTCCTGGTACATGATGCCGCGGACGCCCATCTCGCGCATGGCCGCGAGCGCGACACCCGAGTCGCACGTGTCCGCATAGGTGGTGACGCCGGACCGCAGTCCTTCGGCGATGCCTAACCGGGCGGCATCGAGGTAGCGCTCGGGCGTCATCACCGAGACCTTGGCCGTCTGCAGACACACGATCCAGTCGCGGAACGGGACGTCGGGCATGAGGCCGCGGAATGCCGTGAGCTCGAGGTGCGTGTGCGCGTTCACGAGCCCCGGCAGGAGCACGGCGTCCTCGAGGTCGAGGTCTTCGCCGGCCGGCGCGGACGCGCGGGGACCCACGTACGCGATGCGGCCATCGTCGACGGCGACGGTTCCGTCGTGAATGGATGGAGCCGTGATCGGTACGACCCACCGCGCGTGGTAGCGCTTCATCGGCTTGCGTGAGGCATCAGACGCGCCACGAGCGCGAGCCGTGCAGTGCCGGGTCGTAGAGCTGGTCGTCCGTGACGCCGATCGAGCGCGTGAGCGCGATCGAGAACGAGATGTCGCCCACCTGGTCCGGCTGGTGGCCGTCGGAACCGAGGGAGAGACGCACGCCGCGCTCGAACGCGCGCCGCACGAAGCGCACGTGCGGGCGATAGCGCGACGACACCTCGAAGGCGATGCCCGCGCGGTGCAGCGCCTCCACGGCGCGCTCCTCACGTGCTTCGGTCCACAGCTCCTCGAGCGGATGGTCGCGCAACGACAGCGGCAGCAGCGTCGGGTGCGCGAGGATGTCCACCGGCATCTCGCGCGCGAACCGCTCGAGCGACGCGAGGTGCGCGTCCATGTACGCTTGGGGGTCGAGTCCTTCGGGGAACCGCCGCGCGAACATGTTGAGCGGCCGCTCGACGCCCGGCAGATACACGGCGTGCAGCGATCCGATATGGTGTGTGAAGCGCCCGGCGAGATCGGCCGGGATCTCGCGCCAGAGCGAATCGTGCCAACAGAACTCGCCGCCGCGCGCGACGGGAAACCGGTCGAGCGTGTCGAGATAGTCGCGGACGCCGTCGACGCTCGCGATCGCGCCCGTCACGTCGCGCGAGATGTGGTCGGCGACGCTCGGCCTAACGCCGCGGCCGCGGACGGCGGTCACGAGCTCCGCCACGTCGAGCGCGCCGTCGGACATCGTTGTGTGGGCGTGACAGTCGAGCGGCTGCCAGCTCACGGGTGCGACATCGGGTTGGGCTGCGCCGTGAGCGGCGAGTGCACGTCGCACTCGCGCGTCGGCTCGGTACCCGGGATGAAGTACTCGGTGGTGACGTCGCTGTCGGGACAGAACGGATTGCGCAGCAATCCCGTCGTCCAATCGACGTCGCGCGAGATGATGTCCTCGGGACGCGGCCAGTCGGGCGGATCGGGACGCCGCGCGTACACCTCGTTCATGAAGCCGAGCCAGGCCGGAGCGGCGAGGCGTCCGCCCTGGGCGTCGGACATGATTTTCTGCGGGCGGTCGAAGCCCATCCACACGCCGGCGACGAGGTCGGATGTGAAGCCAATGAACCAGACGTCGGAGTAGTCGTTGGTCGTGCCGGTCTTGCCGCCGGCCGGAATGTGGAATCCGGAGGCCCAGACAGAGGCCGCCGTGCCGCGGCGCACCACGTCCTTCATCATGTCGACCATGAGCCACGCTTCCTCGGGCGAGAGGACGACGTAGCGCTGCGGGTTGGCCTGGAAGATCACGCGGCCGCTCGCGTCCTCGACGCGCGTGATGCCGAACGGCGTGGCGCGTACGCCTAACGTGGCGAACGTCGTGTACGCCGAGATCATCTCGAGCGGGTACACGTCCGCCGACCCGATGTGGATGGACGGGTACGGGGGGATGGGCGTGGTTATGCCTAACTGCCGAGCCATGGCGATGACGTTCTGTTCGCCCAACTGGATGCCTAACCGAATGGTGGCCAGGTTGCGCGAGCGGTAGAGCGCCCGCCGCATGGGCATGATGCCCTCGAACTTGAGGTCGTAGTTCTGCGGCGTCCACTCCGTCCCGTTGGGCTGCGGGACGATGAGCGGCGAGTCGTCGAGCAGGTAGCTCGTCGGCAAGCCGTTGTGGATCGCGGTCGCGTAGACGACGGGCTTGAACGTGGATCCCGGTTGGCGCAGCGCCTGCGTCGCGCGGTCGAACTTGGAGTCATCGAAATCGCGGCCGCCCACGAGCGCGCGCACGGCGCCGGTGCGCGGGTCGACCGCGACGAACGCGCCCTGCAGATACGGCGAGTTCGGGGCATCGCTCGGCCCCGACGCCGAGCGCGCGGTGTACTGCTCGAACGTGGTGTGCTTGAACGCGCCGTATTTCCCTCCTTCGATGGCGCGCAACTGCTTCTCGAGGTTGCGCTCGGCCGCCGACTGGAGGTCGACGTCGAGCGTCGTGTACACCTTGAGTCCATCGGTGTAGACCTTTTCGCCGAACTGCTCCTCGAGCTGGCGGCGCACCCATTCCACGAAGTACGGCGCGAGCTCGCCGGATTCTTCCTTGCGCGCCAGGCGCAGCGGATAGGCGCGCGCCAGTTGGGCATCTTCGGCGCTCACGGCGCCCGCGCGCCGCATGAGCTCGATGATCGTGTTGCGTCGCTGGATCGCGCGCTCGGGGAAGCGACGCGGGTTGTAGCGCTCGGGCGCTTTCGGCAATCCCGCGAGCGTCGCCGCTTCCGCGAGGTTCAGGTCGCGCACCGATTTGCCGAAATAGCGCTGCGACGCCGTCTCGACACCGTATGCGCCGTTGCCGAGGTAGATCTGGTTGAGGTAGAGCTCGAGGATCTTGGTCTTCGGATAGAGCCGCTCGATTTCGCGTGCGACCTTGGCTTCTTTGATCTTGCGCGTGAGCGTCTTCTCGCGGCTGATCTTCTCGCTGAAGATGTTCCGCGCGAGTTGCATGGTCAGCGTCGAGAAGCCCTGGGCGTACGCGCCCGCTCCGACGTTGTGCACGGCCGCGCCGGCCACGCGGATCCAATCGATGCCGTGGTGTTGATAGAAGCGTTTGTCCTCGGTGACGACGAACGCTTCCTGTACCGTCTTGGGAATCTCCGCCAGCGGCACGAGTGTCCGGCGCTCGAGTCCGAGCTCGGCCACGAAGCGTCCATCGTCGGCGTAGAGCTTGGACGTTTGGTGCGGCTGGAAGGCGTCGAGCTGGCGAGGGTCGGGGCACGCGCTGCCGCGACAGACCAGGCTCCACGACGCGTACGCGAAGCCGGCCAGGAAGGTCAGCGCGAAGGTCGCGGCGAGCAGGAGTGGTCGCTTGACGCGCGACGGGTTACGCCGTGCGGGCCGCCGGCCTGGCATCGCTTGAGCGGTGGGTGCGCGCGACTGCGCGACTCACGCGCGAATCAGAGAGAGACAATGCGAATGATGAGGGCGAGAATGGCAAGCTAACCGTCGCTCATCAGCCGGGCAACGCAACGGAATGCACGGTAGTGGGTGACCCACTGCCGAATGCACGGCACTGGTACAGTTTGGAACCGGTGCCGAATGCACGGAACGAACTGCGTTGAGGCCATGTCGCGGGCAATTCTCGTGGTCCGTCAGTCGTTGTCCGTTTCGTGCTTTCCTACCCGTGATCCGTGCTTCGTCGTTCGTCGGTCGGCCAAGGCCGTCGCGGAATGACGAACAACGAAGGACGGACAACGGGTAGGAAAGCACGAGACGGTTAACGAATGACGGACCGCACCCCGCGCTGGAATGCGCCTGGGGGTGGGGGGGAGGTCAATCGCTTCGATGGGCCGGAGACGCTCTCTATTCCTGCCGCGAGGTTTCGGTACCGCAATTCGGACAGGACCGCTTAGTCGAGCGGGTGTCTCCAGCGCAGTCCCGGATAGCGCGCGAAGTCGCGATTCGTGGTGAGCCACTCGCTCCCGCTCTCGATCGCGAGGGCAGCGAGATACGCATCCGGCACCTGATTGCCTTTGGCGGCGGTGCGGCGACAGAGGTCGGCGAAGATGTCCCAGTGTCGGGGACCCGGTTCTATGGTGACGCACGACGGACGCTCGAGCAGGCTGGAGACGAAGTCGAAGGCTTTCGGGAGCGGCGTCGGATACGTGAAGACGCGCGGCTGCGTCACGATGCGGAGAAAGCCACTCAAGACGAGCGGCGCGAGCGCAAATGCGCCGGCGCCGCCAATGAGGGTGTGCAGCCAATCGAGGTACTCCGCGTGCCGGTCGGCATCACGCCGGTGGGCATAGACGAGCACGTTGACGTCGATCAGGATCATCAGCCCTCGTCCATCACGTCGCGCAGCGCGCTGTTGGAATCGAGGTCGACACCGGGACGGAGTCCGCCGCGGCCGTAGGTCGGCAGCGGTGCCGCGGACGCGGGGGCGCGCCGCGACCGTCGTGCCAGGGCCTCACGCAGCGCGTCCTCGATGACAGCCGTGAGCGTGCGGTGCGTCTCGATGGCGAAGCGCTTGGCGTCGCGGAGGAGCGCGTCATTGAGCCGCAGCGTGGTCCTCATACAGAAAAGCATACGATCCAGACAGCAATATGTCAAAGCCGAGCAGGTCGCGACGCGCCTGGTGTGCCCGTGACACGCGCGCGGCTCCTGCATAGCTTTGCCGCATGTCGACTTCGTCCCTGCTGGCCGAGCTCTCGTGGCGCGGGCTGCTGTACCAACACACGGAGGGGCTCGGGGCCGCGCTCGCGGCCGGTCGTCTCGTGGCGTACTGCGGGTTCGATCCCACGGCGCCCAGTCTGCACGTCGGGAGTCTGGTGCCGGTGATGGGACTCGTGCACCTGCAGCGCGCGGGGAACGTGCCGATCGCGCTCGTGGGCGGCGGCACGGGGATGATCGGCGATCCGAGCGGCAAGAGCGCCGAGCGGCAGCTGCAAACGCGCGAGGTGATCGAGGCGAACAGCCGCGCGATCGGCGCGCAGCTGGCGCGGTTCCTCGATTTCACCGGGCCGTCGGCGGCGATCATGGGCGACAACGCGGACTGGCTGCTTCCGTTAGGCGCGGTCGAGATGCTGCGCGACGTGGGCAAGCATTTCACCGTGAACTACATGCTGGCCAAGGAGTCGGTGAAGGCGCGCCTCGAGGGCGGGATCTCGTTCACCGAATTCAGCTACATGCTGCTGCAGGCGTACGACTATCTGCAGCTGCACGAGCGGCACGGCGCGACGCTCCAGATCGGCGGCAGCGACCAGTGGGGCAACATCACGGCCGGGATCGAGCTGATTCGCCGCGTGACGGGACACGACGCGCACGCGCTGACGCTTCCGTTGGTCACGACCGCGGCGGGCACCAAGTTCGGCAAGACCGAAGCGGGCGCGGTGTACCTCGATCCCGCGATGACGTCGCCCTACAAG
>JAICLH010000094.1 GCA_025927495.1 Gemmatimonadaceae bacterium | reverse complement strand
GGCCGGTTCAATTGGTGAATGCAACACCTGATCTTACGCATTCACTGAGGGGGTTGCAGTGGAACAGGCGATGGAAGGGTCGATGGAACGGCAGTGGGGGTTCACCCCGGCGCAGCAGGCGGAGGTGTGGGCGCGGCGGAAGGCCGGTGAGTCGTTGACAGCGATCGGGAGAGCGTTAGGCAAACTCGAAGGATCGATCTTTACCCTGGTGGTGGCGCAGGGCGGCATTGCCCCGGCGCCACGCTGCCGGGCGCGCCGGGCGCTGAGCGCGGAGGAGCGCGAGCAGATCAGTCGGGGCCTGATCGCCGGAGAGTCGATCCGGGCGATCGCCCGGGAGCTCGGGCGGCCCGCGTCGACGATCAGTCGCGAGGTGACCCGCCACGGGGGCCGCATGCAGTATCGCGCGGTGGCCGCCGATCGGCGCGCGTGGCGCCGGGCCCACCGGCCGAAAGCGTGTCGGCTGGCACTCGAGCCGGAGCTCCGGCGCATAGTCGTGACGAAACTCAAGCAGCACTGGTCGCCCGAGCAGATCGCGGGATGGCTCAAGCGGGAGTATCCTCAGGATACGCATATGCACATCTCGCATGAGACGATCTACCGGACGCTCTACGTGCAAGCGCGGGGCGCGCTCAAGAAGGAATTGCAGGCGCATCTGCGCCGCCGGCATGCGGTCCGGCGCAGTCGGAACGCCACGACGGTGGGGCAAGGGCGCGGACAGATCCCCGACGCCGTGTCGATCGCCGAGCGCCCGGCCAGTGTCGAGGATCGCGCGGTCCCTGGGCACTGGGAGGGCGATCTCTTCTTCGGCACGCGCACGACCCAGATCGTGACGCTGGTCGAGCGGGCCTCGCGCTTCGTCCAGTTAATCAAAGTGCCGAGCGCGGAGACGGTCGCGGTCGTGCAGGCGCTCACGCGGCATGTCCAGCGACTGCCTAACGGCATCATGGCGTCGCTCACGTGGGATCGCGGCAAAGAGATGACGCAGCACCGCGCATTTACCATCGCGACCGACGTCACTGTCTACTTCTGCGATCCGCAGAGTCCCTGGCAACGCGGCACGAACGAAAACACCAACGGTCTCCTCCGTCAGTATTTTCCCAAGGGCACGGACCTCTCGACCGTTACGCAAGCGCAGCTCAATGCAGTCGCGCGCCAATTGAACATGCGACCGCGCAAGACGCTCGGCTTCATGACACCGGCAGAGAAACTCGCGTCCACCGTTGCACTCACCGATTGAATCTGCCTTCGTTTCCCTTTTGTTATCCTTCTCGAGCCGTTGCTGTTTTCGCCCTGGCACTGCCGCGCGCCTCGACTAGCGTGACGAGGCCCAACGGACGACCGTGAGCGACCACGGCGGCAGCACGAGCCGCGCCGCGCCGTTGATCAGGCCTCGTCTCACGAGCGGTCCGTCCGGGTGCGGAAATCCCGATGACCTTCGCGCATGCCACACATAGCTTGCGGCGCCGAATTGCACCATCGTCGTCGACGCGTGCGCCAACGTCGCCGCGTCGTCGAGTTGCACGGCGACACGCCACGTGCGGCGCGGATCCATGTTCACGAGGAGCAGCGACCAGGTGCCGTCGCGCCAGCGTGCCGCGTACGCGGTGACCAACGCAGCACCGCGCGGGCCGCGACGACTCGCCGTCGCGCGATAGAGTTGCTGCACGCCGGTCGAGTCCAACCACTCGCCCGTGAGCATGCGCGCGGCGAAATAGGTCGACGTCGTATCACGAATCCGGCGCGCCGCGTCCGACACGAACATCGTGTTGTTGCCCCAGCTGTCGCACTCGTCGTTCTTGTCGAGGGGCGACGGCTCCCAACCATAGAGGTAGGCCTGCGCGCCGCCCTGCGTGACGAAGTTGGCGGCCGCATCCGCGTCGAGCAGCGCGCCGGCCCGATTCACCTCGGCCTCGCCGGCGAAGGCCGAGTAGCCGTATTCGGCAATGATGCGCGGGACGCCTAACGGTAGGCCTTCGGCCGCCAGCTTGGCGAGCGCGGAGTCGAGGAGACTGGTGGCGCTCGCGAGCTGCGGCGCCGATGGCTCGCAGATGGAGTCGAACGGATACCACTCGAACGAGAAGAACGTGAGCGAGCGTTCGTTGCCGTGCTCGCGCAGGTAGTCCAGGAAGCGCGTGAGCCACGGCCGCGTGTCCGGATCATCGCGCCACGCCATCATGAGATCGGTCGACGTGGACTGCCACGATGGGCCGCCTGTGTGGATCGCCGAGTCGGCCGCATGCACGGCGCGCACCCACTGCACGTAGAGCGCGCCGTAGTCATCGGGCGACACGTATTGGCCGTCCGGCTCCTCGCCGATCTCCACGCGGTCGAGCGGATATCCGCGGCGTCGCAAATACGCGATCTCGGCGGCCGCATCATCGGGTGTGCCGAACAGCACCGGCACGGGAATGAGGGGCGCGCGGCCGCGCGTGAGGCCGCTGCGATACACGAGATCGAGTCCCGGTTGCTCGAGTGCCGCATCGAGGTCGGACGCGCGGTGCCATGCGTCGGTGGAGGATACCGCGATGACGGTCTGTTGGTCGTGACTGGCCGCGTGACGGATATGGTCCGCGATGTCGCCGCTGGCCTGGAGCACGCCGAGCGTGAGCTCGCGGATCGCGTAGCCCAACGCGTCGCGCGGGTCGCGGCCACCGGGGAGCGCGGTGTGCGAGCTCGCGCGCAACCAGAGGCGCACGAATCGCGTCCGAATGGCGGTGGCGGTCAACCGGCGCTGCTCACGGCCGCCCGTTGCGTCGGTGACTCTGCCTAACGGAAAGAGGTGCCACGCGCCGTCGGGGTTTTCGTCGAGGCCGGAACCGGGCGGCTCGCCCGCCCAATATTCGACGTCGTATCGCGTCGCGTATGGTGCCGCCCACCAAATGCGAATCGCGTCCACGGCTCGTGGGCGGCCGAGGTCGACGATCACCCATTGCGGGTGGCGCGCGTCCGGCTCGCCGGTGTACGTGCTGTCGAGGTACGGGTCGCTTTTCCAGAAGCTCGTCGTGTCGCCATCATCGATGCGCGAATAGCCGCGGTTGTCGGCCTGGTCGACCGTGTTCCCGCGGCGGGGCAGGCGATAGCCGCGCGACGTCTCGATCGGCGCGCCTAACGCAGTGTCCGACGTCCAATAGCCTCGCGCGTGCGCGCTGTCGCTCCAGCGGCCGGCGGGGTTCCAATGCCACGCGTCGTTCGCGAGCTCCGTGCGGAGCCGGTACGCGACCACGCCGAATCCCGCGCGCGCGAGCGCCTGGATGTTGCGCGGCGTATAGAGGCGTGCAGCGTCGCCGGGCCGATGCCCGTCGAGTGCGCCGCCCAGGGCGGTGACCGGATCGATGGCGGCGGTTGGGCCCGCGGCCACGTCGACGCGGACGATCAGGTTATCGCGTGTGGTCTGCGCGCGGGCCGGCGACACGAGGGCGAGCGCGCCGAGGATGGCGCACGCACGGCCCGTTAGCCAGTTAGGCACTCCCTAGTTGCCGAGGAATTCGCCGATGGGGGCGAGCGCCTCGGTGTGGTCGCAGAAGATCTTGGTGGCGGCGAGGAGCGGCACGGCCATGAACGCGCCGGGAATGCCCCAGATGAAGAACCAGACCGCCAGCCCCACGAAGATGGCCACCGGGTTGAGCGTGAGGCGGCGGCCCAACAGCGGCGGGCTCACGAAGTACGCCTGGATGAGCGACACGAGAAAGAATCCGGCGGGCACGAGCATCGCGTGCCCCACGCTGCTGAAGGTCGTGAGTCCGGCGATCGACAGCACGACGATCATCGTCGCGGCGCCGAGGTAGGGGATGAATTCGAGCAGCGCCGCGAGCACGCCCCACAGCACCGGGTTCGGCATACCGAGCAGGACCATGATCAACGCGACGACGATCCCCTCGCACACGTTGATCAGCAGAATGGTCGACAGGTACGTGGAAATCGACGCTTCCGTCTCGCGCGCGATGGTGACCGCCCGCTTCTTGTCCGGTAAGGTAGGCAGCACCTTCACCAGCTTCTGCAGGAAGAGCTCGCCGCCGGCGAGGAGGAAGAAGAGCAGCACGATCACCTCGAGCAGGCCGGCGACCAGGCTCGTGGTGGTGCCGAAGACGCGCGAGACCAGCGATGGCCCGCGCACGATGACTTCGCGTCCCGGCGTTCCATCGGCCACGCCCGTCGCGCTCTCCATCTGCTCGGCGCTCCGGCTCACGCGCTCCATCGGTTGGCGCAGCTTCTTGAATTTCGTGCCGACCAGGGCCATCGCGCGCGGCGCTTTCTCAATCCAGTCCTGTGCTTCGCCCGAGATCGCGTAGCCGCCGAAGCCGACGATCGACAGCAGGAGCAGAATCAGGAACGCCGCGCTCACCGGATCGGGGATGTGCGCCTTACGGAGCGCGCGCATCGTTGGACCGAAGAAGAGCTTGAGCAGCACGGCGAAGACGATGGGTACCACGACTTCGCGCGCCAAATACAGCGTGTAGAGCACGGCGAGGATGGTGAGGACCGTGAGCTCGAGCGAGCGCGTGTGGAGGCTGCCCAACGCGCGCTCCAGAGCGCTGAGCCGTGGATGGCGGACCACGTCATCTTCGGCGCGGCGCAATTGATGGCCGCTGAGTCGTTCCACCTCGCCCGTCGAAATCTCGCCCGAGGGAGCGGCCGGGGTTTTCTTGTGCGTCATCGGGTCGACTCCTGCCGTGATGCCAGGCAGCGGCTGGCGCCGCAATCGGCGCGGCTCATGTGAAGGTGGATTGGTCCACCGTCGCGCGCAATTCGTCGCGCAAAGACATCCATGCGCCTCCCTGTGCCGCACACTCTGGCGCGGGCACAGTCGTGCACATATCGTCCACCCGGACCCGGTGCGTGGCGGATGCCAAGCCTACCGTCGAGTACGGCATGGCAGAAATGGTGCCGTCGCGGGAATTTCCGGAGTTCCGTGGCGCGGCACCGAGGGTGGTGCGCGCGCTCCGTACCGTGTGACGGAGGGGGCATCGATGAGGCAACGTGTGCGGGTTCCGCGCGGGTGGCTGGTGGCGGCCGTGGTGTTGGCGGTGGCCGCGGGCACGGCGTGCGGCAGCAGCAACGGCTCGACGAATCCCGGCCTTACGCCCGCCGAGCTCGTCGGCACGTACGATATGGCGTCGCTGACGCTGGGCACGTCACCGCCGCTCGTGCCGCCGGAGGCGACGGGCACGCTGGCGCTCACCACGAGCACGTACAACGTGACGCTGAACCTGCCGTCGGGGACACAGACCGACAGCGGCACGTGGACGGTGAACGGTCACAACTGGACGCAGACGTCGAGCGTGCAGGCGATCCAGGAGCAGGGCACCGTGAGTCTGTCGCACGACACGCTGACGGTGGATCTCAACGCGGCCGGAACGGCGATCTCGACCGTGTGGGTGAAGCAGCCGTAGCCCGCGCCCGCATCGCCGTGCGCCGCCGGCGCGCGCTCGTTGCGTTAGGCATAGCGTTGGGCGTAGGCGGCGCAGCGCCGGCAGGTGCGCAAGCGCGAGCCGCGATCGCGGGACGTGTGGTCGACGCGGCCACCGACAGCGGCGTCGCCGGCGCGTTCGTGCTGATCGAGGGGACGCTCGGCCGGGCGGTGACCGACGCGACCGGCCGGTATGTGCTGCCCGATGTCGATCCGGGCCGGCGGCTCGTGCGCGCGCTCCGCATCGGCTACCATGTCACCGAGCACGCGGTGTCGGTCACCGCGGGCGACACCGCGCGCCAGGATTTCGTGCTGCAACGCTCACTCGTGCGGCTGGAGCCCGTGACCGTGACGGCGAGTCGCGGCACGCGCTCGATCGGCGACGTCCCGGCGAGCCAGGCCGTCGTGCCCAGCCAGGAGCTCCGCAACCGGAACATCCTAACGCTGGATCAGGCGCTGCCGTTCGTCTCGGGCGTGAGCTTCAACGCCGGCGACATCGACATCCGCGGCTCGACCGGTGCGGCCGGCGGCGTGGGGAGCCGGGTGCTCTTGTTGCTGGATGGGCACTCGGTGCTCACGGCCGACGGCGCCGAGACCGACTTCACGAGCCTGCCCCTCCTCGACGTCGACCGCATCGAAGTCGTGAAAGGCGCCTACTCGGCCCTCTACGGGAGCAATGCGTTAGGCGGTGTCGTGAACATCGTGACGACGCCCGTCGAAGGGCCGCCCGAGACGGTCGCCGACCTGCACTACGGCGCCTACGACCAGCCGCCGAACTATCGGTTCGGCGATACGCGGTACCCGGATTTCGCCGGCTTCATGCTGCAGCATTCGCGCGAGATCGGCGATGTGGGCGTGCGGGGCGTCGTCGAGGGCGAGACGTCGGACGGCTTTACGCAGGACAACCACTCGACGCGGTGGTTCCTGCGCGGGAAAGTGGATGTGCCGGCCGGCGCGGATCATCCCGTGTCGGCGTACGCCATCTACACGACGCAGGATGTGGGCAACTTCTTCATGTGGGACACGTCGGCGTTTCCGACGCGGCCGCCGCGGAACACGCTCAACGATTGGGCGCACGATACGAAGTTGAGTGTGGGCGCCACGGTGACGCCCATCGCGCGCGGGACTCTGCGGCTGGACGTGGACCCGTACGTGGAGAAGGACGGGACGCAGAACCACTTCCCGAGCGACACCGACTTTTCGTTCCACAACGCGACCAAGTACGGCTCGACCGCGCAGCTGACGCTGGCGCCGACGGGGACGCAGACGGTGACGTTAGGCGGCGAGGCGTCGGCGACGCAGGTGCAGTCGGACATTCTGGGACGGCCGCACTTGGAGGACGAGGGACTGTACGCCCAGGATGAGGCGGTGCTGGCATCTCGGGTGACGGCGACGGCGGGCGTGCGGATGGATGCGCATCAGGCGACGGGATCGACGGGCGAGACGACGCTCAATCCCAAGCTGGGCATCGCGTACCGGGTGTCGCCGACGCTGAGCGTGCGGGCGAGCGTGGCGCGGGGCTACCGAGCCGCCGCAGCGATCGAGCAGTTCGTGAATTCGCGCCAGGGCGGAATTCCGGTGCATCCGAATCCCGATTTGCATGGCGAGACGGCATGGTCCACGGAGGTGGGGACGACGGCGACCGTGACGCCGCGGTTCTGGGTGGATGCGGCGGTGTTCGAGAGCGAGTATCACGATCTGATCGGCCCTGGGGTGATTCCGGACAGCGGGCTCGTGTTCCAGTTTCAGAACGTGCAGCGGGCGCGGGTGCGCGGGCTGGACCTGGGCACGAAGACGACGGTGGTGCCGAACGTGTTCGACGTCGCGGTGAATTACACGTTCCTGGACACGTACGACTTCGGATTCAAGGGCCCATTACCGTACCGATCCCAGCATTACGCGACGGCATCCCTCAACCTACTCGGCGGCCTAACCGGGTTAGATATTCGATACCGGAGTCGGGTGGAGCGGGTGTTGTTGTTTCCGGCGGACCCGCGCGGCTCGATCACGCTGGTGGATCTCCGGGCGGGGGTCAGGGTGTTCGGGTCGTTCGTGCAGGCCAAGGTATCGAATCTCTTCCAGAACAAGTACGTGGACGTGATGGAGCGGACGCCGGGGGCGCCGAGGACGCTGTTCCTGACGGTGCTTCGGTCGTTTTAGGCGTGCCTGATCGGGATGATGGGGGCGCTTCACACGGACTCGTAAAGAGCAGGGAATAGGGAAGCGCTCGCTGGCGCTCGCTTGGGGAAGCGCTGCGCTGGGGGAAGCGGCGGCGACGCCGCCTGGGGGAGTGGAACAACATCAATGGTCTGCACGACTGGAGCGCCATGCGCGAGCCCGCGCGAACCGGCACTCTCGACCCAGAGACAACTGATGTCCTTCCACCCCTCAGGCGGCGTCGCCGCCGCTTCCCCCAGCGCAGCGCTTCCCCAAGCGAGCGCCAGCGAGCGCTTCCCTATTCCCTCTTGTCTCTCTCACCCGCTATCACGAGCTCAGACACACAACAGCCCAATTGACAAACTGCGGCTGGGCGCTTAATTGGTAACTACATGGTTACCAGTAGCCGACGGCTCGACCGGACGTTCGCCGCCCTCGCCGACCCCACCCGGCGCGCCATCCTCGTGCACCTCGCACGGGGCGACGCCACCGTCGGCGACCTCGCGCGCCCGTTCCGCGTGTCGCGCCCCGCCATCTCCAAGCACCTGCGCGTGCTCGAGGGCGCTCGGCTCGTTAGGCGAACGCGCGAGGGTCGCATGAGCCGCTGCGCGCTGGACGCCGCGGCCATGCGCGAGGCCGCGGAGTGGATCGAACGCTACCGCGCGTTCTGGTCGGGCCGGTTGGACGCGCTCAAACGCTATGTCGAACAGTCACCGCCGCCAGGCGGCAAGGAGCGTCACCCATGAGCACCGCAACGACACCCGCCGTTCGCGTCACGCAAACCATTCGCGCGAGCCAGGAGCGGCTGTTTCAAGCGTGGACCGATCCCAAGCAGCTCGCCGCGTGGTGGCGCATGGACGAGCCCGGGTGGGCATTCGCCGGCGCCACCATCGACCTCACGGTCGGCGGCCGCTATCGGTTAGGCATGACGAGCCCGGACGGCAAGGCGCACGTTGCCATCGGCGTCTACCGCGAGGTGCAGCGACCGACGCGCCTCGCGTTCACGTGGGACTGGGAAGATGCGGAGAGCCGGGTCGGCGAAACGCTCGTGACAGTGGAATTCAAGAAGGTGAGCGCCGACACGACGGAAGTGGTGCTGACACACGAACGCTTCGCCGATGCGGCGCGCGCCGACGGCCACAAGCGCGGGTGGACGCAGCTGCTGACAGTGCTCGATCGCGCGATGCAGGAGCGTGCGCGATGACGACGCGCGAGACGGTCACGCGCTACCTCGATCTGTTGCGGCACAAGGCCGATTGGCCATCGACATTGGCGGACGACATCTCGTTCACCAGCTTCACGAGTCCGCCACGAGGGCTGCGCGGGAAGGACGCGTTCCTGCAGGCGACGAAGCAATTCTACTCGATGATCGTGTCGATGAAGGTGCGCGATCTCATCGTCGACGGCAGCCGCGCCTGCGCACTCACGAGCTACCAACTGCAACCGCCGGGAGGTCCGACGTTCGGCAGCGATGTGGCCGAGGTGTTCGTGGTCGAGAACGGCAGGATACGATCCTTCGACATCTACTTCGACAGCGCGCCGTACCCGACGTAGCGCGACGTCAGCCTTTGGGCGAGCGCAGCGCGTCGGCGATGTTCGCCAGATTGGCGGCCAGCCGCTCGTGGGCGCGCATCGCGCGCCACAGCGCGACCAGAACGGTGATCGCGAAGGCGATCATCGTCAGGAAATACAGCCCGAAGAACACGCTCATCGCGCCGAAGAACGCCGTCGGAAACTGCGGATTCTGGGTCATGGACCGTGCGGGGAGGGGTGGTGCGGCCTAACATGGCGCGCCGTTGGGCACTTCGCGTCAATGCCGGCGTGGATGAACGCGCCTGATGTACGCGTTGGACCGCGTCCTCGCAAGCCTCGTCCCGCGGACTACGGCGACCCGGCCCGGGTGGCTCGCGGAAAGAGAAAGCGCAGCATGGGCGCGACCAACCCGGCCCACGCGGCTTCGTTGTGCGGCGCCCCCTCGACCTCGAGATACTCGAGGTCCACGCCTAACGTCCACCCCTTCGTTAGCAACGCCCCCCGCACCCGCCGCGCCGCCTCCACCACGCCGTCGCCCTCCGCCGTCCCCGTGCTGAGCCAGATCTTGCTCGACGGCTTCGCCCTGAGCGCGCGAATCCGCCGCACGATGAACCGGTTGTCCCACCACACCGACGGCGAAAGCACCGCCAACATCCCGAACACGGTGGGATGAATGAGCCCCAGGTAGAGCGACACGAGCCCGCCCAGCGATGACCCGCCGAGCCCCGTGTCAGCCGCGTCGGGCAGCGTGCGATACGTCGCGTCGATGAACGGCTTCAGTTCCTCCACCAACATTCGCCCGTAGAGCAGCGCCTTTCCCCCCGCACGCCTGGCGGCATCGCGCGTCGGCGTGTATTCGTCGATGCGATATGCCCCGGCATTGTACACCCCGACGATGATCGGCTGCCTGATCACGCCCTCGCGCGCCAGCGCGTCCGACGTCTCATCCATCCGCCACTCGCCGGCAAACGACGTCGCCGCGTCGAACAAGTTCTGCCCGTCCTGCATGTACAACACCGGATACCGCGCCGCCGCGCCGGTCTCGTAGCCTAACGGAAGGTGCACGATCACGTCGTGCGGCGCCGTCACGTACCGCGACGCGAACGCGGGATGAAAGCGGAACGCGCCCGTGAGGGTCGTTGGGCGGCGGGGAGGATCCGGTTGGCTGGGCGCAGTCTGTCCATCCGTCATCGTCGTGTAACGTAACTACCCGGAGAACGCCTACGTGCACCGCGAATACCACCAGTGGTTCAGCCCATCGCTCGGCCGCCCCATGGAATTGCTCCGCTTCGGCTCCGCCGGCGCCCGCGTACTTGTATTCCCCACGTCCATGGGCCGCTTCTACGAATGGGAAGACCGCGGCATGATCGCTGCCCTCGCCGACCAGATCGACAGCGGCGCGATCCAGGTCATCTGCGTCGACAGCGTCGACGCCGAAAGCTGGTACGCGAAGTGGCGACCCATCCGGGAACGCGCGGCACGACACGAGCAGTACGAACGCTACCTGATCGATGAGGTGTTGCCGCTCTCACGGCAAAACTCAAATCCATACTTCATCGCGGCTGGCGCAAGCTTCGGCGCATACCACGCGGTCAATTTCGCGTTTCGTCATCCCGAGCTCGTGGGACGCGCGATCGGACTCAGCGGGCTCTACGACCTCAAGGAGATCACGGGTGGATTGTCCGATGACACGGTCTACTTCAACAACCCGTGCGACTTCCTCGTGCATGAGCACGACGAGGGCAGGCTCTCGGCGCTGCGGCGGCTCGATACCATCCTCGCTGTTGGCCGCGACGACGCCGCTCGCCGCAACAACGAGTACCTGTCCGCTCTCCTCGGTGCGAAGCATATTCCCCACGCCCTCCGCATATGGGACGGCTGGTGTCACGATTGGCCCTACTGGGTCGAGATGATCCGCCGATACCTCGGCGGCAACGCGTGAGACGGGAGCAGGGCAATGGTGCGCAAAGTGGGTCTACTCGTTGGGCGGGAATGGTCGTGGCCACCGGCATTCATCGATCGCGTCTCGCAACGCAAGGCCGGTGTCGAGGTGGAGCTCGTCCAGCTCGACGCGGCACGAATGGACGAGCCGTGTCCCTACGCGGTGATCGTCGACCGCATCTCGCACGAGGTGCCGTACTACCGGAGCTACCTCAAGTACGCGGTGCTGCAGGGCGTGACGGTCATCAACAATCCCTTCATGTGGACGGCCGACGACAAATTCTTCGGCGCCACGCTCGCGACGAAACTCGGCGTCGCCAGCCCCAAGACGGCGGCGCTGCCTAACAAGTCGTACGTGCCGGGCATCAAGCACGACGAGAGCCTCAGGAATCTCAAGTACCCGCTCGACTGGCCAGGACTCATCGACTACATCGGCCTGCCATGCGTACTCAAGGACGCCCACGGCGGCGGATGGAAGGACGTCTACATCTGCCGCTCGCTCGACGAGTTGATTCACCACTACGACTCATCCGGGCTGCTCACGATGGTCGTGCAGGAATTCATCGAGTGGGACCAATTCGTGCGCTGCCTGGCCATCGGGCAGGAGCACGTGCTGGCGATGAAGTACGACCCGCGCGAGCGGAAGTACCACGTGGACCACGCGCATCTCTCGCCGGCGTTAGGCGCGCGCGTCGTGCGCGACACGCTCACGCTGGTGCGCGCGCTGGGCTACGACATGAATTCGCTCGAGTGGGCGGTGCGCGATGGCGTACCGTACGCGATCGATTTCATGAATCCGGCGCCCGACATGGACATCTACTCGCTCACCCCGACCTACTTCGAGTGGGTGGTGGAGCACATGGCAGACCTGGTGATCCGTCTGGCTAAGGAGCCGCGGCCGCAGGCGCGCGAGCTCCGATGGGATGGCTGGCTCGCCGCCGGCCGGATGCCTAACGCAGCGGCGCGCTGAGATGCGCGCGCGGCGATCCCACGCCTCGGGCGCGAACGGCCCCGACGTCGTACGCGTCCGGCGCCCCGCACCATGACGCTTCGACGCGCGATCGAACGATACCACGAGCTGCTCACGCCGGAGGTCGCGGCCGAAAGCCAGGCGCTGCTCGACGAGCAACTGCTGTCGCACGGATTGTTCTTCGGCGACCGCGCGCTGTGCACGGTGCTGCGGCCGCGCCTTCTGTTAGGCGAACAGTATGCCTATGTGCAGCAGCAGTGCGCGTTGCTGCTCGCCGCATTCGGGCGGGCGCTCCGCGCCGCGCTCGCCGATCCGGTGGTGCTCGATCAATTCGGCCTCGAGGACTGGGAGCGCACCCTCGTCGACTTCGATCCCGGCTTTCGCGAGGCGAGTCCCACGTCGCGACTCGATGCGTTCTACGACGCGGATGCCGGACCCCTCTACTTCACCGAGTACAACGCCGAAACGCCCGCGGGACTCGCGTACGGGGACGCGCTGTCGGATGCGTTCCTGGCGCTCCCCATCACCGGCGACTTCCTGCGCGAATACGAGCTGCGGCCGCTTCCCGCACGCCACGGCGCCCTGTTTCCGCTGCTGGACTCGTTCCGGAGTTGGCGAGCCGCCCGCGAGCAGCCGCGCATCGCGATCCTCGATTGGCGCGAGGTGCCGACGTACAACGAGTTCGTGCTGTTCGAGCGGTATTTTCATGCGTTAGGCATCCCGTGTGTGATCGCCGACCCGCGCGAGGTGGAATACGCGAACGGCCGGCTGACGAGCGGCGACTTCCACATCACGCTCATCTACAAGCGCGTGTTGATCAGCGAGCTCGTGGCGCGTGGCGGGATCGACCACCCCGTGATCCGCGCCGTGCGCGACCGCGCGGCGTGCATGGTGAATCCGTTTCGCTGCAAAGTGCTCCACAAGAAGGCGAGCCTCGCCGTGCTGAGCGACGAGCGCAACGCCCACCTGTTCACGGACGAGCAGCGCCGCGCGATCGACGCGCACATTCCCTGGACGCGCGTGGTGGCCGAGCGCACGACACGGTACCAGGACGACCGCATCGATCTCCTGCCCTGGATCGCGTCCAACCGCGAGAACCTGGTCTTGAAGCCCAACGACGAATACGGCGGGAAGGGAATCGTCCTGGGCTGGGAGGTGGATGACGACACGTGGGCCGACGCGGTGCGATCGGCCCTCGAGGCGCCGTCGATCGTCCAACGCCGCATCCGGCTCCCCACCGAGCCATACCCGAGTTTCGTCGATGGATCCGTGCAGTTCACCGACCGCATGGTGGATCTGGCGCCCTTCGTCGCCCACGGCCGCTACGTC
>JAICLH010000242.1 GCA_025927495.1 Gemmatimonadaceae bacterium | reverse complement strand
GCTTCCCTCAGCGTTAGCGCTTCCCCAAGCGAGCGCCAGCGAGCGCTTCCCCATTCCCCATAACCGCTATCAGAATCTCTGACGCAGCTCACTAGTCGCGCGAAATGCGGTGGCGGCGCATGATCTTGAGCAGGCTCGCGTGATCCGCGAGGCCGAGGTCGTGTGCGGTGCGCGTGATGTGCCAATCATGCTTTTCGAGCGCCGACACGATGATCTGCCGCTCGGCTTCAGCCTTGAGCTGGACGAACGTGCGGGCGTCGCCGGCCTGAGGCGGATGCGCCGCGCCATCGTCCCGGACTTCCGACGGCACGTGCTCGGGACCGATCGAGTCACCGTCGGCGGCGATGATCATGCGCTCCACCGCGTTGCGCAATTCGCGCACGTTGTTGAGCCGCCAGTCGTATCCCATCAAGATGTCGAGCGCTTCGGGCGACACGCGCTTCTGGCGCAGGCCAAAGCGCTCGCAGGTGCGCGAGACGAGGTGCGCAACGAGCGCGGGCACGTCCGACAATCGGTCGCGCAGCGGGGGGACGCGGAGCATGTGCACGTTGATGCGGAAGAGCAGGTCCCGGCGAAAGCGGCCCTCGCGCGCTTCCACATCCAGGTCGCGATTGGTGGCCGCGATCACCCGGGCGGGCACGGAAACCGGGCGGCTGCTGCCTAACCGCGTGACCGCGCGCTCTTCGAGCACGCGCAACAGCTTGGCCTGTGCCGGCGCCGGAAGCTCACCGATCTCGTCCAGGAACAGCGTGCCGCGGCCGGCGGACTCGAATGCGCCTTTGCGCGACGCGGCCGCGCCGGTGAACGCGCCACGCTCGTGTCCGAACAGCTCGCTCTCGATGAGCTGCTCCGGCAAGGCGGCGCAGTTGACGGCGATGAACGGTTCTCGGGCGCCGGCGCTCAGACGGTGGACGTCGCGCGCGACGAGCTCCTTGCCCGATCCGCTTTCCCCCGTGATGAGGACAGCGCTCGGCACCGGCGCAACGCGTGCGATGGCGTCCTTGAGCGCGCGCATGGCCGGGCTCGCGCCTAACAGAGCACTCTCGTCGTCGGCGTACCGCCGCAGCACCGCGACCTCGTCGAGAATGCGCCGCCGCTCGATGGCGTTCTCGATCTCGCGAACGACGCGCTCCACAGGTTCCGCTTTGTCGATGAAGGCGTACGCGCCCGCCTTGATTGCCTGCACGCAGCGATCGAAGTTGCCGGTGCCGGTGTACACGATGACCGGCGTCGCGATGCTGCGGTCGCGCAGCGCGCGCAGCACGCCGAAGCCGTCCATGCCCGGCATCTCGAGGTCGAGCACGAGACAGTCGATCGTGTCCGACGCCAAGGCCTCGAGGGCGTCCGCGCCCGATGCCGCGGTGAGTACCTCGTAGTCACCCAGGCGCCGCAGATCGTACGCGTACTGCTCGGACAACGGCGCGTTGTCGTCGCACAACAGGATCGTGGTCATTGACGCTCGGCAGGCCGCGCGGGCCCCGGCTGATGGTCGTTAGGCGGCAGCGTCACCGACACGCTCGTGCCCGCACCGGGCTCCGTGTCCACGCGGACCGCGCCGCCCAGGTCGGCCACGAGTCGGCGCACGATCGAGAGACCGAGGCCGGTGCCGCCCGGCTTCGTCGTGTAAAAGTCGTCGAAGGCGCGGTTCAACTGGTCGCGCGTCATCCCGCTTCCGGTGTCGCGCACGGTGAGTTGCGCGCTGCCCTCTGCGCGCGCGGTCGCGATCGTGACCGTGCCGCCGCGACCATCCAGCGCATCGCATGCGTTGGTCACGAGATTCTCCAGGATGCGGCGCAGCACGAGCGCATCCGCCCGCACCGGCGGCAGATCCTCGGCCAGTTCGAGCACCAGAGCCGCTGAGCGCGGCAGCGATGCGCCTGCAGCGACGGCGCGTGCGACCGCGTTCGCGTCGCACGGCGCGACGTCCAGGCGCGGCGAGAGGCGGGCGTAGTTGCGCGCCAGCGTGTCCAGGTACTCGACGCTCGCATCGAGTGTCGGACGGCGCTCGGCGAATACGGCCGCCAGGCGGGCGGGCTCGTCGCGTTGGACCTGCGCCAAGTGCCGCAACACGTGGCGGATCGGCGCCAAGCCGTTCTTCACGTCGTGATTCACCTGGCGGGCGAGATCGCCCACGGCCGCCCGGCGCTCCGCGTCCCGCTCGCGGACTGCAGTCGCGCTGAGCCGGCGCGTCATCACGCCTAACAGACGAGACAGCGCGCCGATCTCGTCGTCGCGGTCCGTGCTGAAGTCGACGTCCAGCCGGTCGAGATCGACGCGCGACGTTTGCTCGGCCAGCTCGCGCAGGGGCCGGCTCACGCGCGCCGCCAACCAGGTCGACGCCGCGAGCGCGATCGTCGCGGTCACCGCGATCGCCGCGACGAACCAGATGTCGACGCTCCGGCGAAGCGCGTCGAGCGCGGCGGTGGAGCGCGACAGTGTCAGTGTCGCCGCCTGCACGCTTCGAGCGCCGCCGGCCGCGGCCGCGATGTAGGGGATGCTCGTGCGCGACACGACCACCGCGTGCGAGTTGGGCCGTGCCGCCGTCGCCGTCGCGATACCGGATTCGCCGGGCAGCGACAGGCCGATCGAGAAGTCGCCACCGGGCGCAAGACGGGCGAGGAAGGCCGAATCGACCGCCTCGCCGCCCACGAGCGCGAAGGTGCGGCCGCCCAGCCTAACGGAGTCCACTCGCGCGAGCGCGAGCAGCGGTCCGTCCGGCGTCCGTGCGCGCACCAGGGCCGCGCCGCCCGCGGCCGCGAGCAACGCCGGCAGGTCGGGCTCGAGCCGGTCGTATTCGTTGCGGAAATGTCCGGAGCTCACGATCCGACCGGCCGCGTCCTGGATTTGCAGCATCGAGAGTCCCGTTAGGCGCATCGCCCGGCCGGCGAGGTCGAGCACGTAGGCGCGCTGCGTCGCGTCGCCTTGCGTCACCGCGAGACGAAACCGATTGTCGTCGGTCAAGGCGTCCGCCAGCGATGCGAGACGCGCGCCGATCGATGCGCCGCGCCGCGACAGATCAGCCGCCGCGACCGCCGCGAGCGCCGCCGCGCGGCGGTCGTCCTGCGCGGTGAGGCGTTGGTCCATCTCGCGACGCACGCCGGCGGCGATGACGACCAGCGGCGCCAGCGCCACCACGCCGAACGCGATCATGAGGCGCGAGCGAAACGTCACGGCCCCACCTGCGAGGAATCCGAAACCGCCTGCGCCAGCGCCGCGAGCGCCCGGTCCGTTAGGCTGCGACGCGCGATGAGGCGTTCGCGCGTCTGAATCAGCGGAATGACGCGGGTCAGGTCGGCATTCGTGATCGGCACCGCGCCGAATCCACACTCAGGAAAGCGCATCGGCGAAACGGGTATCACGGCGGCGAGTGCGCCGCCGGATTCCACCGCCTGCGCGGCCTCACGCGGATCCACGCCTTCCGCACGCAACGCATCGCCCGCGTTCGCAACCGATCCCGCGAGCGCCGCCAGGAGCCCCCGACGCGTCGCGCCTAACGCAACCAGGCGTGCCGCGAGCGCGCGGGCGACGTCGTCGCCGCGGGGGAAGACGATGCGCGGCCGAGCCGCGTCGGTCACGCCAGTCGCGGGCGTCGTCGCGCCTCTGGGTTCGACGCACGAGCCGGCACGCATCGCGGTCGCCGGACGCGCCTCCACCCGCACGGCGTCCGCCGCCAGCTCGGCTCGCAACGTGTCCAGGGCCGGCGCAGGATCGCCGTCGCTCGAGGGGGCCGCTCGTACCAGCAACATGTAAGTGCGATTCCACACCGACGGCAGCGACGTGAGATCCGCCCGCGTCCGCGCGTACGCAACGGCCTCCGGATCTCCAGTTAGCACTACATCTACGCCGGCATCGATCGCGTCGCGCGCGCCCCGCACAGGCACGCGATGCAGGGCCAACGCTGGTCCCGCGTCCGCAACGACCGGCTCCACGTGCACCGTGTCGCCCGCGCGCGTTGACACCCGATACACGCCGCGCTCACTCAGCCACGCGGCGATCGAATCGGGCGCGTCGGTCACCGCGACGTCGAGCGACGCGGGCATTGGAGCAGGCGGTGACGCGATCGGCGCGCCGGAGTGAGAGCAACCCGCCAGCGCGATCGCGAAGGCAAAGCCGGCGGCAATGTGGGCGCGAATCACGAACAGACCGTGGTGGCGGGCAGTGAGTCGAAGGATCCTACTCCTGTTTTCTAGGACGAGCCACCGCCGAAGTTCCCTCCTCCGTTCGCACCCTCCCGGGCTGCGCCCTACTGTGCCAGGTACGCCCCTCGCGACAATCGCGTGCCCAATTGGTCGCCCAATCCGAGTGCCACGATGCCGATGAGGAGATGCACCACCTGGATCATCCAGTGCGCTGGACCGGGCACCATGTTCGCATGCACGGCGCCGAACACCACCATGACGAGAGCCCACAGCGCAACAAGTGTCACATACAACGCACCGACGTGCGCTCGTGCGCCAAGGAACGCGAGCACCCAGATCGTGACCGCGAGCAGAAGACCGACGACCATGTGCACCGGGATGAGACCGAGCGCATGCCCCGTCCAGAAGATGATGCCGAGGATAATGAGTATGACACCGCAGAGCCGCACGAGGATGCGGAGTGCCGTCACTGCAGAAGACATAGGAGCCTCGCTGGTTGGGCGGTCGCCTGGATCACCGAGTCGGAAACTACCACTCATCGACAAGGTTTCGCGATGGACCGATCGTTCCAGACGCGGCCGCCCGGATTACGGCGCTTCCGTCGATGGCCGGCTAAGCGGGCAATTCCCCGTGGTCCGTCATTCGTTGTCCGTTTCGTGCTTTCCTACCCGTCGTCCGTCGTTCGGTGATCGTGATCGGCGCTGATCCGACCGAAAAATGATGCGACCTGAGTAGCCCGCCGCGGCCGTCGCCGGATGACGAATAACGAAGGACGGACCACAGGTGGGAAAGCACGAAACGAACAACGGGTGACGGACGACATCGCTCGCCAGACTGAGCCTCGGTGGCGAGGT
>JAICLH010000230.1 GCA_025927495.1 Gemmatimonadaceae bacterium | reverse complement strand
TGCTCGGCGCTTTTACGGCGGCTAATTTCCGGGCCGGAGCGAGACTCCGGCCCGTTGCGCATGTGCCTGTGTGCGACCGGGCGAGGCAACGGTTGGTGTTGGTTCGGCGCATGAAGGTACAGGCGGTGCGCACGGCCGCCGAATGAGACTACTGCCCGATTGGCTGACGCGCGGATATCTGGCCCTCATCAATCCCGTTGCTGAGTGGCTGGTCCGTCGTGGGGTTCGGCCGAACACCATTACCACGGTCGGAACGCTGTGCTCGGTAGCCGGAGGCATTATCTACGGCACGGGCCACATTCGCACCGGGGGCTGGTTTCTCGGATTGACGGCGCTGTTCGACGTGCTCGATGGGATGGTGGCGCGACGCACCAACCAGAGCTCGCCGTTCGGCGCCTTCTACGATTCGACGCTGGATCGAGTAGCTGACGGGTTCGTATTGGGCGGGTTGGCCGTGTTCTTTTCGACGCGGCCGGGCTGGGTGGGCACCGCGATGGTCGTGGTGTGCGTGCTCGGCTTGATCGGAACGTTCGTGACGTCGTACACGCGGGCACGCGCGGCGTCGCTGGGCGTGGATGCGCACGTTGGATGGCTGCAGCGGCCGGAGCGCGTGGTGTTGTTGTCGGCGCCGCAGGCGTTCTTCGGGCTCGCGCTAGGCGGGCTCGTTCTCATTGCGATCATCGTTCTGTTGACTGTCACCGCGTGGATCACCGCCGCTCAGCGCATTGCCGCCTTTCATGCGGCCGTGCGTCTCGACGAGTCTGGTCCGCCTACCGTTCGCGCGTTGAGTGAGGCAAGCGCTGCCATGCGTCGCAGCGCGTCCAAGCTGGCAAAGCGCGTCATCGCCAAAGGAGAATAGTTCGTGCAGGGTTCCTCAACGGCCGGGAACCGGCCTGTCCCGCGACCGGCGACCGGTCGTCTTGGAGTGCTCACGCCCGGCCTCGGCGCCGTCGCCACCACGTTCATGGCGGGCACCGAGAGCGTGCGTCGCGGGCTGTCGCAGCCGATCGGATCGCTCACCCAGATGGCGACGATCCGGTTAGGCAGGCGCACCGAGAATCGCGCGCCGCTGATCAAGGAGTTCGTGCCGCTGGCGGCGCTCGATGATCTCGTGTTCGGCGCGTGGGATCCGATCCCGGACGACGCGCTCACGGCCGCGCGCAAGGCCGGCGTGCTCGAGGAGCACCACATCGCGCCGATCGCCGAGTTCCTGAGCGCGATCACGCCGATGCCGGCGGTATTCGAGAACCGGTACGTCACGCGCATCACCGGCACGAACGTGAAGAAGGGGAAGACGAAGCGCGATCTCGCGGAGCAGTTGCGGCAGGACATTCGCGACTTCAAGGCGAAGCACAAGCTCGACCGGATGGTGATGGTGTGGTGCGCGTCGACGGAGACGTACATCAAGGCGGCGTCGCAGCACGCCACGCTCGACCAGTTCGAGAAAGCGATGGAGCGCAACGACGACGCCATCTCGCCCGCCATGCTCTACGCGTGGGCGTCGATCATGGAGGGCGTGCCGTTCGCGAACGGCGCGCCTAACTTGGCCGTGGACGCGCCGGCGTTGATGCAGCTGGCGAACGAGCGCGGCGTGCCGATCTCGGGCAAGGACTTCAAGACGGGCCAGACGTGGATGAAGACCGTCATCGCGCCGGCTCTCAAGGCCCGCATGCTCGGCTTGCTGGGCTGGTACTCGACGAACATCCTCGGCAACCGCGACGGGGAAGTGCTGGACGACCCGGCGTCGTTCAAGACGAAGGAAGAGTCCAAGCTCAGCGTGTTGCACACGATTTTGCAGCCCGAACAGTATCCCGAGTTGTACAAGGATTTCTCGCACGTGGTGCGGATCAACTACTACCCGCCGCGCGGCGACAACAAGGAAGGCTGGGACAACATCGACATCAAGGGGTGGTTAGGCTACCCCATGCAGATCAAGGTGAATTTCCTGTGCCGCGACTCGATTCTCGCGGCGCCCATCGTGCTCGATCTCGCGCTGTTCATGGATTTCGCGCAGCGGGCGGGATTGAAGGGGATTCAGGAATGGCTGTCGTTCTATTTCAAAAGTCCGATGGCGGCGCCGGGCCTTCAGCCCGAACACGATCTGTTCATTCAGCAGACGAAGCTCAAGAACACGCTGCGTCATTTGATGGGGGAAGAGCAGATCACGCACCTCGGCATGGAGTACTACGCGTCGTGAGATGGGCCGTGGGTCTTCTCGCTCTGGCGGCGGTGCAAGCCGTCACCGCGTGCCAGCCCGAGCAGACGAACACGGACTATCGCGCGTTCACGGCGCACTACGCCTTTCGCATCTCGAGCGACCCCGTGCCCCCCATGGCTCGGGAGAAAGTTCGGTACAAGGTGGTGGTGCGCGACAAGGACACGAATCAACCGATTCAAGGCGGCGAGGGCCTTCTCTACGCCGAGAATCGCGATGGGATCAAGACGTGGGACAGCTTCACGGCCGGTCCCGAAGTGGGCACATATTACGCGGACCGCCTGCACTTTCTGGCCTCCGGCGAGTGGGCGATGGGGTTGCGGTTCCGCCGCGATTCGACGCACGCGCTCGAGCAAGCCGACTGGCAGCAGGAAGTCGTCGCCGACACCTCGAAAATTCCCTGATCGCCATGCGCCATTTTCATCGGACGCACATTCCGCCGGCCGACGTGCTCGGCCTGGCCGATGAGTATTTTGCCCGGTTAGGCCTGACGCGCGGTGCGGTGCAGGAGCGCGCCCGGTCGTACACCGGTGCGTTAGGCACGATGACCCTCAAGGTGAAGCCCGAAGGCGGGCACTACACGTTCATCGACGTGGAGACCGACCAGCCCGGCGAGAGCCGCCTCGACCGGAACGTGAAGCGATATTTCGTAAGGGTGCACCGGAACGCCGATCCCGGGCACAAGCTCGAGGCGGCGTACTGATGGCGTCGCGCACGTCTTCGCGCGGACGCCGCGCGGCTCGGCCCCGCGTCGCGCCGGCGCCGGCCGCCCCGTCCGCGTCGCTCGACCGGACGCAGAAGCTCGACCTCTACTATTACATGCGCCTCACGCGGTCGCTCGAGGAGCGGCTGGTGAACCTGTACCGGCAGACCAAGGTCATCGGCGGCCTCTTTCGCTCGTTAGGCCAGGAGGCCGACGCGGTGGGCAGCGCGTACGCGCTCGACCGCACTAAGGGCGACTTCCTCTCGCCGCTCATCCGGAACCTGGGCGCGATGCTCGTGCAGGGTGCGCAGCCGCTCGAGATCATCCGCCAGTACATGGCCAAGGCCGACTCGCCCACCCGCGGCCGCGAGCTCAACATCCATTTCGGCGATCTCGAGCGCGGGTTCATCGGACAGATCTCGCACCTGGGCGACATGGTGCCCGTCATGGCCGGCGTCACGCTGAGCTTCAAGATGCGCGGCCAGGATCGCGTCGGGCTCGTGTACGTGGGCGACGGCGCGACATCCACCGGCGCGTTCCACGAAGGGATCAACTTCGCGGCCGTCCAACGGTGTCCGTTAGTCGTGATCGTCGAGAACAACGGCTACGCGTATTCGACGCCCACGTCCAAGCAGACCGCGGCCGCGGACTTCCGCGACAAAGCGCTCGCCTACGGGATTCCGGGCGAGCAGGCCGATGGCAACGACGTGTTGGCGACATACGACGTGACGAAGCGCGCGGTGGACCGGGCGCGGCGCGGCGAAGGCGTCACGCTCATCGAGCTCATGACGTATCGGCGGAAGGGACACGCCGAGCACGACAACCAGTCGTACGTGCCCGAGGGCGAGATCGAGCGCTGGGCGGCGACGAACGATCCGGTCGACCGCTTCGTCGCGCATCTCACCGGGACGGAGGGCGTCTCGCCTGACGAGCTGGCCGGCATCGACGCGCGCGTCGGACGCGAGATCGATGAGGCCACGGACCTCGCCGAGCAGTCGCCGATGCCGGTTCCCGCGGATGCACTCACCGGCGTCTACGCCGATCCGCCCTCGGCCGAGGCGCCGTGGTACCGGCGCGGCGTGGCCAGCGCGGTGACGGCACACGAGCGGCCGGCCGCATGGGGGACGTTCAATGGCTGAGACCACCTATCTCGAGGCGATCCGCCAGGCGCTGTTCGAGGAAATGGACCGCGACCCGAACGTCTTTGTGTTAGGCGAAGACATCGGCGCCTACGGCGGCGCGTTCAAGGTGACGGACGGCCTGCTTGCCAAGTACGGCGAATCGCGCGTCATCGACACACCGATCTCCGAGGCCGCCATCGTCGGGGCGGCTGCGGGCGCCGCGCACATGGGCCTGCGCCCCGTCTGCGAGATGCAGTTCATCGACTTCATCTCGTGCGCGTACGACATGCTCACCAACTACGTGGCTACCGCGCGCTATCGCGCTTTCCTGCCGTGCCCGATCGTGGTTCGCGGCCCGAGCGGCGGATACGTGCGTGGAGGTCCGTTCCACTCGCAGAATCCCGAAGCGGCGTTTCTGCACACTCCGGGTCTCAAGATCGTCTATCCTTCGACGGCGACCGATGCGTACGGTCTGCTCAAGGCGGCCATTCGCGACGATGATCCGGTGCTGTACTTCGAGCACAAGTATCTGTATCGGCGCATCAAGGAGGAACTGCCCGGCAGCGATCACGTCGTGCCGATCGGCAAGGCGCGTCTCGCGCGCGAGGGGAAGGATCTGTCGATCATCACGTATGCGGCGACGGTGTGGAAAGCGCTCGAGGCGGCGGAGCAAATGGAGAAGGAAGACGGTCTGTCGGTCGAGGTGCTGGATCTGCGGTCGTTGTTGCCGATGGACGACGAGGCGATCGTGGCGACGGTGAAGAAAACAAATCGCGTGATGATCGTGCACGAGGACACGCGCACGGGCGGCGTCGCGGGTGAAGTGACGGCGCGCATCACGGAGCAGGCGTTCGCGTGGCTGGATGCGCCAATTCTTCGAGTGACCGCGGCGGATGTGCCACTGCCGTATTCGCCGCCGCTCGAGGATTTCGTGTTGCCGCAAACGTCGGACATCGTGACGGTGGCGCGTCAGCTCGCGGCATATTGAAGTGGCAGGGGAACGAACCGGGCCGCCGCGCCTGGCAATCGGGTGTCTGTTGCTGCCGGGCAGTTTCTTTGGCGGCGGAATGATCGGCGTCGGTATCGCGCAGATCGTCGACACGGTCACGGGGTGCAAAGCGGCGTCGGACCTGCCGTCCTGCAACACGTTTCCGTACTTCATTGGCGGCGGAATTTTCGGCGCGTTGGTGATGATGGTCCTGATCCAGTGGCGCATCCGTCGGCGATCCGACGGGCCCGAGGACTCGGGATTGAAACACTCGAAGAGGAGTTGAGCCAGTGTCACGCATCGATGTGATCATGCCGCAGATGGGCGAGTCGATCGCGGAAGGAACGCTCTCCAAGTGGCTGAAGAAGGTGGGCGACGAGGTGAAGCGCGACGAGCCGATATTCGAGATCTCGACCGACAAGGTGGACTCGGAGATTCCGGCGCCATCGGCGGGGGTGTTGGCGGAGATCTTGGTGCAGGA
>JAICLH010000162.1 GCA_025927495.1 Gemmatimonadaceae bacterium | reverse complement strand
CTCGAACACACATGACCGTCCTCGTCGTCGGCTCCATTGCGCTCGACTCGGTAGAAACGCCCTTCGGCCGCGCCGAGAACGTGCTCGGCGGCTCGGCGGTCTTCTTCGCGGCATCGGCAAGTTTGCTCACCGACGTCCAGATGGTGGGCGTCGTGGGCAGCGACTACCCGGTGGACCAACTGGACGTTTTGGCCGAGCGCGGCGTGGACCTCACGGGGATCGAACGCGCCCAGGGCGAATCATTTCGCTGGCGCGGCCGCTACCGCCACGATCTCAATACGGCCGAAACGCTCGAGACCCGGCTCGGCGTCTTCTCGCACTTTCGTCCCAAGATTCCCGACAAGTTCCGCGACGCGCCCTTCGTCTTTCTGGGCAACATCGACCCGCGGCTCCAGCTGGATGTGCTGCACCAGGTGCACAAGCCGCAGCTCGTGGCGTGCGACACGATGAACTTCTGGATCGAAAGCCGCCGCAGCGACCTCCTCGAGCTGCTCGCCCACGTGGACCTCATCACGCTCAACGACGCCGAAGCGCGCCAGCTCACCGAGGAAGCGAATCTCGTCAAGGCGGCGCGCTGGATCCAGGCGCACGGCCCGAAGACGGTGATCATCAAGAAGGGCGAGCATGGCGCGCTGATGTTCGGCCCCAGGAGCGTATTTTTCTCGCCGGCCTTTCCGTTAGAAAACGTGTTCGACCCCACGGGCGCGGGCGATTCGTTCGCCGGCGGATTCATCGGATATCTCGCGCGCTGCGGCATCTTGAGCGACACGAATTTCCGGCGTGCAGTGGTGTACGGCTCGGCCATGGGATCGTTCGCGGTCGAGCGGTTCTCGATCACGCGGTTCCTCGAAATCAGCGAGGGCGACATCGCGGCGCGCGTGCAGGAGTTCCATCGGTTAGTCAGCATCGAGCAGGAGATTCCGGCGTGAGCGTGCCGCTCGACTACCGCGACGCCGGCGTCGACATCGACGCGGCCGACGCGGCCAAGCAGCGCATCAAGGCGCTGGTCGAGTCGACGTTCACGGCGGGCGCGCGCGGCAAGTTCGGGGGATTCGGCGGCCAGTTCCGCGTGCCGCAGGGGATGCGCGCGCCGGTGCTGGTGTCGAGCGCCGACGGCGTGGGCACCAAGATCAAAGTGGCGATCGAGGCCAACCGCCACGACACGATCGGCCACGACCTGGTGAACCACTGCGTGAACGACATCCTGGTGCAGGGCGCGCTGCCGCTGTTCTTTCTCGACTACGTCGCGTTCGGCGTGCTCGTACCGGACGTCGTCGAGAGCGTGGTGCGCGGCGTGGCGGCGGGGTGTCGGGAGAACAAGTGCGCGCTCGTCGGCGGCGAGACGGCCGAGATGCCGGGCGTGTACACGCCGCCCGACTACGATCTGGCGGGGTTCATTGTAGGATGTGTAGAGGAGACCGAGGTGCTCGGGCCCGAGCGCGTGAAGGTTGGCGACCGGCTGGTGGCGCTTGCCAGCTCGGGGCTGCACACCAACGGCTATTCGCTGGCTCGCCGCATAGCGTTCGACCGCATGCGCCTAACGGTTCACGACCGCTTTCCCGGCGAGGATGGATCGGTGGCCGACGTCTTGCTTCGCGTGCACCGGTCGTACCGCGCCGCGCTCGAGCCGGTCCTTCACCTCGTGCACGCCATGGCGCACATTACCGGTGGCGGGCTGCCGGGCAACGTGGGGCGGGCGCTCCCGCCTACTATGGATGCGCTGATCCGCACGGATTCGTGGACCGTGCCTAACGTATTCGAGATGCTGGCGCGCGGCGGCCAGGTGCCACGCGCCGAGATGTTCCGGGCGTTCAACATGGGAGTCGGGATGGTCGTGCTCGTGGCGCCCGGCGCCCAGGCCGACGTGATCGCCGCGGCCCGCGCGTGCTCGATCGACGCGTGGGACTGTGGCGAGGTGCGTCCTGGCGCGGGGCAGGTGACTCTGACGTAGTCTCAAGGAGGATGCGCATGACGCGTACGTGGTTCGTCTTCGCAGTTGCCGCAGCCGCGGGTGTTCCGTCGGTCAACGCACAGCAGACCGTGAATCCGCGGTGCGAGCAGACCATGGCGGTCGTGATCGATGGTCAGATACAGGGCCAGGTGCAGGGAGGCGATGGCTGCCAGAAAGCCATCGACCTGTACCAGTACCTCAACACCCAGCTGGGCACTCTCGTCGCCGGCGGCAACGCGACGTTAGGCCAAGGCGGTACGCTGGGTGGGCTGGGCCACTTCAGCATCGGTGCGCGGGTGAATCTGCTCAACGCCAGCATCCCGGATGTGCAAGGCGTGAACGTGACCACCGGTGCGCCGCAGGCGAGCGGCTATACGACCAACAACAAGACGCTCGCGTTCCCGGAAGTGGACGGCGCGGTGGGCATCTTCCGCGGATTCCCGATCGGCATCACGTACATCGGCGGCCTCGACCTGCTGGGGAGCGCATCGTACCTGCCGGCGATCGAGCAGACGGGCGTGCGCGTCGGGCACCCGACCGGTGCGATCCGCTTCGGGTACGGCGCCCGGTTGGGCGTCCTGCAGGAGACGTTTCTCACGCCGGGCATCTCGGTCACGTATCAGGAGCGCAGCCTGCCCGTGACGACGATCGTTGCCACCGCGAGCCCAACGGAAAGCTTCTCGGTGCGCGATCTGGACCTCCGCGCCAAGTCGTGGCGCATCGTGGCCAGCAAGAACCTGCTGTGGGTGAGCCTGGCCGCGGGCTTCGGCCGCGACTACTACGATGCGACGGCGAAAATGACGTTCAACGTGGACGGCGAGACGCAGCAGACGCCGGTGTCGCTGGCCGTGAGTCCGTCGCGCACGAGCGTCTTCGGCGACGTGTCGATCAACGTCATCCCGTTCGTCAAGCTGGTGGGCGAGTTAGGCAGGGTGTCCGGCGGGTCGGTGCACACGTTCAATTCGTTCGACCAGGATGTGAACCAGTCGCGCTGGTACGGGTCGATCGGCGCCCGCCTTGCCTTCTGAGCGCGGCCGCCTAACGGAAGACCCGGGCGCGGCGCGCGATCGCGCGTTCATGCGCCGGGCGATCGACCTGGGCCAGCGCGGCTGGGGCTGGACGGCGCCGAATCCCATGGTCGGCGCCGTCGTCGTTCGAGGCGACAGCGTCGTCGGCGAAGGGTGGCACGCGCGGTTCGGCGAACGCCACGCCGAGGTCGCGGCGCTCGAGGCCGCGGGGCCTAACGCCAGAGGCGCCACCGTGTACGTGTCGCTCGAGCCGTGCGCGCACCACGGCAAGACGCCGCCGTGCGCCGACGCGCTCATCAAGGCCCAGGTGTCGCGCGTGGTGATCGGCGCGCGCGACCCGAACCCGCACGCGGCCGGCGGCGTGAAGCGATTGCGCGACGCCGGCATCGAGGTCGTCACCGGCGTCGAGGAGCGCCGGGCGCTGGAGGCCGACCCCGCGTTTTTTTATTCGTTCGATGCCAAGCGGCCGTGGATCACGCTCAAGCTCGCGGTCACAATAGATGGCGCGATCGCCGACGGTGCGGGTGGCTCGCAATGGATCACGGGTCGTCGCGCGCGCGCGGCGGCGCACCGGCTGCGCGCTGGACACGATGCGGTCGCCGTCGGAATCGGAACCGTACTCGCCGACAACCCGTCACTCACGGTGCGCGACGCGCCGGCGCCACGAGTTGCGCCAATCCGCGTGATCTTCGACCGACACGCGCGCACTCCGCTCGACTCGGCGCTCGTGAAGAGCGCGCGCGACGTTCCCGTCATAGTGATGGCCGAGAAACCAGCTGCCGCCGCGGTCCGCGGACTGGAGGCGGCAGGAGTCAAGGTAATACGGACGAGCTCGCTATATAATGATTGGGAACATTTGAAGTCACAGGGCATTCGGTCGATGCTCGTCGAGGGCGGCGCCAGGCTGGCGGGCGCTCTCTGGGAGCGATCCCTCATAGACCGTTTGATTATCTTTCAGGGTCCTATCGTACTCGGTGCCGGATCTCGCAACGCATTCGGGTTCGCGCCGGCGACGTCTATCAAACAGGCGGTCCGGCTCGCCGTTCTCGAGCGGCGAGCCCTCGGTGACGACAGCATGATCACATACGCCGTGCACGAGGTCCCGGCGCCGGAGCTCGGCCCTACCGGATGAGCCCGCTTCGTACCGTGACCCGGACTGCTGAGGTTCTACGCTCATGAGGTAACGGACCCCGAGCCGACAAATCAGACGAAGCAGGGCAAAACCAAAGACAACTGCATCAAACGATAAAAAAAGTGAAGCAAGGGATACCGAAAGTGATCGTTCTGCGCGGGGGATATTCCGGTCGCGTACGGGAAGAAGGACGCTTTTTGAACAAACAACAACACAGAGCATTTTCTGTCCGCGAGGCACGGCACTGTCCTCGGCGCAGAACGATCACTTTCGTTATCCCTTGTGTTCCCTTTTGTTATCCTTTGATGCAGTTGTCGTACAGACGGATTTACCGAGTCATTTCATGTTCACAGGCATCATAGACGATATCGGAACCATCCAGCGCGTAGGGGACGGCCCGGCCGGGCGCGAGCTCCGTGTGCACTGCTCGTACGAGGACCTCGAGGTGGGCGAGAGCATCGCCCTCGACGGCGTCTGCCTAACGGTTCGCGAGCACGGCCCGGGACGGTTCACGGTTGCGGCCGTGGTCACCACGCTCGGCCGCACACACGTGGCGGACTGGCGCGCCGGAACGCGCGTCAACCTCGAGCGCGCGCTGCGGGCCGGAGATCTGTTAGGCGGGCACCTCGTGCAGGGACACGTCGACGATGTGGGCACCGTGCTTGCCGTGCGCACCGAGGGCGACGCGCGCCTGGTGGACGTGCGCCTGCCGCGCGAGCTGGCCGAGCTCATTGTGCCGCACGGGTCGATCGCGATCGATGGCGTGAGTCTGACGGTGAACGAGATACCGGCGGCGGACGTCGTACAGGTCTCGCTGATCGAGTACACGCTGCGCCATACTACGTTAGGCGATCTCGCGCCGGGCCGGCGCGTGCACGTGGAAGCGGACGTGATCGGCAAGTACGTGCAGCGCCTCATGGCGCCCTACCTCGCGACGGTGCGCTGACCATGCCCTTCGGAACCGTCGAGCAGGCGATCGCCGACATTGCGGCCGGAAAAATGATCATCGTGGCCGACGACGAGGATCGCGAGAACGAGGGCGATCTCATCTGCGCCGCCCAACTGGTGACGCCCGAGATCATCACGTTCATGGCCAAGCGCGCGAGCGGGCTCATCTGCCTCGCGCTCACCGGCGAGCGCTGCGACCAGCTCGGCCTCACGTTAGTGAGCGAGAACAACATCGATGCGTATCGCACGGCGTACACCCAGAGCATCGATGCCGCGCCGCGCTTCGGCGTGACCACGGGCATCTCGGCGCAGGATCGTGCGCGCACCATCCAGGTGGCGGTCGATCCCGCGTCGCTGCCGGGCGATCTCCGCTACGGCGGGCACATCCAGCCGCTGCGGGCGCGCGATGGCGGCGTGCTGCAGCGCGTTGGGCATACCGAGGCGGCCATCGATCTCGCGCGTCGCGCGGGGTTGTATCCGGCCGGCGTGATCTGCGAGATCCTGCGCGACGAGGACGGCCAGCCCGCGCGCCGTCCGGAGCTCGAGCAGTTCGCCGCGAAGCACGGTCTCACGTTCATCACCGTGGCCGAGGTGGTGGCGCACCGCCTCAAGACCGAGCGGCTGGTGCACCGGGTCGCCGAAGCCCGTCTCCCGACCGAGTGGGGCGACTGGCGCATCACCGGATACCGCAACGACGTCGACCAGCACGAGCACATCGCGCTGGTGTTCGGCGACGTGCACGACGGCCAGCACGTGCTGGTGCGCATGCACTCCAGATGCCTGACGGGAGACGTGTTCGGCTCGATGCGCTGCGACTGCGGGTGGCAGCTCCACACCGCGATGCAGATGATCGCCGAAGAGGGCCGAGGGGTGGTGGTGTACCTGGACCAGGAAGGGCGGGGCATCGGTCTGCTGAACAAGCTCAAGGCGTACGAGCTGCAGGACGGCGGCGCCGACACCGTCGAGGCCAACGAGCGACTCGGCTTCAAGCCGGATCTGCGCAACTACGGCATCGGCGCGCAGATCCTGCTCGACCTGGGGCTCAAGTCGATCCGGCCGCTCACCAACAACCCGCGCAAGCTGGTCGGCCTCGAGGGCTACGGCCTAACGGTAGACGACCGCGTCCCGATTCGCGCGCCCGAGACGAGCGAGAATCGCGACTACCTCGAAACCAAGCAGGCGAAGCTCGGACACCTGCTCGCGCACTGATGCCCGAATTCGCCGGATCTCCCGTTGGTCAAGGCCGCCGCATCGCGGTCGTCGTCAGCCGGTTCAACGAAGCCATCACCCAGTGTCTGGTGGATGGCGCGATGGACGCGCTGACGCGCCACGGCGTCGCCTACGATGACATTGACGTCGTCTGGGTGCCCGGCGCGTGGGAGCTGCCGGCGGCGGCACGGGCGCTGGCGGCGTCGGACCGCTACCACGCGCTGGTGGCGTTGGGCGCGGTGATTCGCGGCGACACGCCGCACTTCGACGTCGTGGCGCGCGAGTCCGCGCGCGGGCTCGCCGACATCGGCGCCGACTACGACACGCCGATCGGGTTAGGCGTGCTCACGTGCGACAATATCGACCAGGCGGCGGCGCGCGCCGGCGGGACGCACGGCAACAAGGGCTGGGACGCCGCGCTCGCCGCCCTCGAGATGGCGGACCTCCTCGACCGGTTGAACGTGGCGGATGAGGGTTGAAACGCGCGCCCGCGCGCGGGCGCTCCAGGCGTTGTACGCATGGGATGTACGCGGAGCTGGTGGAGAGGGGAACGCGGCCCTGCCGCGCGTAGCCGAGCAGATGTGGGACGATCTCGCGCTCGAGCGGCCCGTGCGCGAGCGCGCGATGACGCTCGTTTGCGCGGTGGCGGCGGACGACCGCGCCATCGATGCGGACCTGGCGGATGTGACCACGAACTGGCGACTGGAGCGGTTGGGGGCCGTGGAGCGATCCATCTTGCGGTTAGGCGCGGCGGAGCTCCGGTTGGGCGAGACGCCCCCGCGCGTGGTGATGCAGGAGAGCGTGCGGCTGGCCGAGCGGTTCGCCGGCCAGGAGAGCGCGCGGTTCGTCAACGGCGTACTCGACGCGCTCGCCCGCCGGTTAGGCAAACTGTGACCGCGCTCGCGGTGATGCGGCCGCTCAACATCCTGCTCGTGAATTGGCAGGATCGCGAGAACCCGCAGGCCGGCGGCGCGGAGACGCACCTGCACGAGATCTTCGGACGCATTGCACAGGCCGGGCACCGCGTGCGGCTCCTGTGCAGCGGATGGCCGGGCTGCCCGCCGCGCACGACGCTCGACGGCATCGATGTGCACCGCGTGGGCACGCGGTACACCTTTCAGTTTCTGGCGCGTCGATACTATGCGCGCCACCTGGCCGCGACCGGTGACGACATCCTCATCGAGGACATCAACAAGATCCCACTGTACACCACGCGATGGACGAAGGGGCCGGTGATGGCGCTGGTCCCCCATCTGTTCGGCACGACGGCGTTCCAGGAGGTGTCCTACGGGATGGCCGGCATGGTCTGGGCACTCGAGCGTCCCCTCGTGCACTATTACAGGAGGACGCCGTTCGAGGCGATCAGCGAGAGCACGGCGGACGATCTCGTCGCGCGCGGCATTGCGCGCTCGCGCATCCGCGTCATCTATCCCGGGATCGATTCGACGTCGTTCACGCCGGCGCCCGGTACGCGCTCGCGCAACCCGTTGTTCGTCTATCTCGGACGGCTCAAACGGTACAAGCGCGTGGATCTCATCATCCGCGCGTTCGCGGCCCTGCAACATCCAACGGCCACGCTCGCGATTGCCGGGACTGGCGACCACCGGCCGGAGTTGGAACGTCTCTCGCAGTCGCTTGACCTTGGAAGCAGCGTGCGGTTTCTTGGCTTCATCGACGACGCAACGAAGTTGTCCCTGGTGCGCGAAGCGTGGGCGCTCGCGCTGACATCGCCCAAAGAAGGATGGGGGATCACGAACTTCGAGGCAGCAGCGTGCGCGACGCCGGTCGTGGCGTCGGATTCGCCCGGATTGCGCGAGTCCGTTCGGGACGGCGAGACCGGGTTTCTCGTGCCGCACGGCGACATTCCGGCGCTGACGGCGGCATTCGCGCGGCTGGCGGCCGATCCCGCGCTCGTCGAACGGCTGGGCGCCAACGGGCGCCGATTCGCCGAGCGCTTCACGTGGCCGGACGCCGCACGCCTAACGGAACAACATCTCGGGGAGATCGTTGGCGTATCGAAGGAGGGGTAGCCCTGTGGACATCACCGTGCAGGCCCATCAAGTCGAAGTTTCCGGTTTTCTCCGCACCCGCGCCGAGCGCTTGATGCGCCACCTGGCGTCGCTGGTGCACCGTCCAGTGGATGCCATCGTGCGCTTCGAGCAGGATGGCAACGCACGGAAAGTCGAGATCGTATTGCACGCGCCCAAACGCCGCGCGCTGGTCGGGGCGGCGCGCCACCGGAGCGCCGGCTCTGCGTTGGGCGAGGCCGCGCGACGGGTGGAAGCCCAAATCCTGAGGCACAAGCGGCCCGCGAGCGCGCGGCGACCGCGAACGAACGGCTCGTGACCAAGCCCCTGACGGTAGCACGGTTGCTCGACCTGCTGCGCGACACGCTGCAGCTGGAGCTCGTCGGCGATGGCGCCGGCCTGGATCGGGTGATCTCGGTGAACGAGGTTTCGAGTCCCGGACTCGTGCTGGCGGGGTTCGTGGAGCGCTTCCCGGCGAAGCGCATGCAAGTGTTCGGCGAAACGGAAATCACGTACCTGATGTCGCTGAGCGACGACCGCCGCCGCGCGGTGCTCGAGCGGTTCTTCACGTTCGACGTCCCGTGCGCGGTGGTCACCAAGCGGCAGGACGTGCCTGACGACATGCAGGCCATCGCCCGGCAGCACGGCGTCGCCGTGCTGCGGTCGAGCCTCAAGACCACCGAGTTCTACCGGCGCGTCAAGCCGGCGCTGGACGAGGAGTT
>JAICLH010000271.1 GCA_025927495.1 Gemmatimonadaceae bacterium | reverse complement strand
GCGCACCACCGTCAGGTCCGCCAGCTTGCCGGGCTCGATCGTGCCTAACGTGGTGGCGACGTTGAGCGCGCGGGCGCCGTTGATCGTCGCGATGCGGAGCGCCGCGGCGGGCGGGATGCCGGAGAGCACCAGCGCGTGCAGCTCGCGGTGCGCGGAGAAGCCGGCGAGGTACTCGCCGCGGCTCGGGTTGTCGGTGCCTAACGTAAGCATGCCGCCGGCATCGTAGAATGCTTTCGTCGTGCGCCGCATGGCATAATAGAGCGAGTCGCCGAGTGGGAGCGGCTTTGGCGGCGGCTGCTGCTTGACCCACTGCTGCACGTAGGGCGTGAAAAACTTGCGTTCGTCCAGCCAGTAGTCGAAGCCGGGTTTGTCGGCCGTCGTCGTGAAGTACACTGGGGCCGTGATCGTGGGGTCGAAAACCACATGGTGGCTGATGAACAGATGGACGATGTCCTTGAAGTCGCGTGAGCTCGTGTCGACGTGAATCCACGACTCGTATGCGCCCTTGGTCGAGTCCAGCTCGTCGCCGCCCAGAATGTGCTCGACGCGATCGATGCCCATCAGGATCGCGGCCTTGGCGTTGGTGGTGTTGTGGAAGCCGGACTCGAGGTGGCCCGTCACCGTTAGGCCGTGCATGTGTGCACGTTCGATGAGCGCCCGGAGCTGATACGGGGCGGCGCCCTTGGCCTTGAATCCGCGGACGCCCTGCGCGGCCCAGTAGTCGACTTCCGTGTCGATCGAGTCAGCGCTGATGCGGGGATCCCAGCCGCGGCGCGCCGTACCGAAATACGGGCCCGAGTTGTAGATGCGCGGTCCGATCTGTTGGCCGCTGTCGATGCGCTTGCGGGTCTCTTCCATGCCGACCGGGTCGTACTCGCCGGCGGGAAAGGTGGACGTGACGCCGTTGGCGAGGAAGATGGACGGGTTGTAGGTGTACTCGTCCTGGCGGATGCCGCCTTCGCCCAACGTCATGTTGTAGTGGGCGTGCATGTCGAAGATGCCCGGCAGGATGTACTCGTCATCGGCGAGGGTGATGACGCGCGCGCCCGCGGTATCTTCCTCGGACAAATCGCCGTTCGTGACGAGAATGCGCCCGCTGCGGACGAAAATGCCGCGATTCTTTTCGACAGTGTCGTTCGCGGCGGTGAAGATCCAGCCGCCGCGGATGATCACCGGCTGTTGGGCGCCGAGGCGGTATGAACCGGGCGCGATCGACGCGAGGGCGGCGACCACGACGACGACGCGGCGGCTCGTACGCGAATGGCCGCGACGGGAGACTGACGACACGAACATGCGGGTTCCTCGAGAAGGCACCGCTCCTCTACGCGGACGTGACGCGCCACGCTGTCGCCGAACACGCGCGCGGGGCGTTTCGTTAGGCGAACGGCCGGCGACGGGCGATGGGGTGGGAATGGTCGCGCAGGGACTCGAACCCCGGACCTCTGGTATGTGAGACCAGCGCTCTAACCAGCTGAGCTACGCGACCCGACGGCAGCGACGTGCCGGACGTGAGCATAGCATAACCGGCCGCCGGGGCCCGTGGTAGTGGCGTCGGTCGTGTGAGGACTGTAGTGTTTCGCACACAGGGTCGGGTTCGGCCGACCTCACGTCGCTCCATGGTTGGGCAGCCGTCTCGCCGTCATCCTGGAGGTTCGTCCATGGCGATGTTCTCCTTCCTGGATCGAGAACGCTCCATCGCGCACCCGGGCTACAACCGGTGGCGCATTCCCACCGCCGCGCTATCGATCCACCTTGCGATCGGTCAGGCGTACGCGTTCAGCGTGTTCAACCTGCCGTTGTCCAAGCAGGAGGGCTGGAAGCTGAGCACCATCGGGTGGGTGTTCAGCATCGCGATCGTGTTCCTCGGCGTGTCGGCGGCGCTGTTCGGAAAGTGGCTCGAGCGGGTGGGGCCGCGGCGCGCGATGTTCGCCGCCGCGTGCTGCTTCGCCGGCGGGTTCCTCGTCGGCGCGTTAGGCATCGAGCTGCACAGTTTTCCGATCCTGCTCCTTGGCTACGGTGTGTTGGGCGGCTTCGGCCTCGGCATCGGCTACATCTCGCCGGTGTCGACGCTCATCAAGTGGTTCCCGGACCGTCCGGGCATGGCGACCGGCATGGCGATCATGGGATTCGGCGGCGGCGCGATGATCGCATCGCCGCTGTCCGTTGGACTCATGAACCACTTTCGGACCGGCACGTCGCAAGGCGTGGCGGCAACGTTCGTCTCGCTCGCGGTGCTGTACTTCATCTTCATGATGTTCGGCGTGTTCACGGTGCGGCTCCCGCGCGACGGCTGGCAGCCAGCGGGATGGACTCCGCCGGCGACCCCGCCCAAGCTCGTGACGACCGCCAACGTCGAAGTGAACGAGGCGATGCGGACGCCGCAGTTCTGGCTCTTGTGGTGGGTGTTGTGCCTTAACGTGACGGCGGGCATTGGCGTGCTCGGCCAGGCGTCGCCGATGATTCAGGAGATCTTTTTCGGCGGCAACCGGCCGGTGGCCGCGGCCGGGTTCGTGTCGCTGTTGAGTCTGGCCAACATGACGGGGCGCTTCGGGTGGGCGTCGCTGTCGGACGTGATCGGCCGCAAGGCGACGTACACGACGTTCTTTGTGTTAGGCATGGCGCTCTACGCCTTCGTGCCGCAAACGAGGCACCTGCACAGCGTGGCGCTGTTCGTGATCGCGTTCGTGATCATCCTCTCGATGTACGGCGGCGGCTTCTCGACGGTGCCGGCGTACCTCAAGGATTTGTTCGGGACCATGCAGGTGGGCGCCATCCACGGGCGGCTGCTCACGGCGTGGTCGGCGGCGGGCATCTTCGGCCCGATGCTCGTGAACTACATTCGCGAGTACCAGATCAACCACGGTGTGGCCAAGGCGGATGCCTACTCGGTGACGATGTACCTCATGGCGTGCCTGCTCCTGGTGGGGCTCATCTGCAACCTGTTGGTGCGGCCGGTGGATCCCAAGCACTACTATACGGGCGAGATCGAGGCGGGCGGCGCGCCCGCGCGTCAACCGTTAGGCGGCGCGATGCCGGGAGGGGCCAATGCCTGACCTCGGGCAGGAACCTATCGATGTTACCGCTGCGAGCGAACCGGCCAAGGTCTGGTTGTCGTGGTTGTGGGTCGGCATCCCGGGACTGTGGGGCGTGTACCACGTCGTCGTCGACGCGCTCAAAATTTTCAAGTAAGGCATCGCTTGGCAAAGAAACCTCGATAGATTTCCTGCGTTCGCGAGTCATGACCCAATTTGCGTACCAGCGAGGCCGTGCGTGAAGGGATTTGTTCCAACTCCGCAAGCTGTCGTTGATCTGATGGTCGAGAAGTTGTTCGCGCGCGGGCAACCGGGTCCGTACTCCAGAGTCCTGGATCCGGGCTGTGGTCGCGGCGCTTTTATTGAGGGAGTTGTTCGTTGGTGTCGGAGTCGTGGACTGGAGCTGCCACGGATTGTCGG
>JAICLH010000079.1 GCA_025927495.1 Gemmatimonadaceae bacterium | reverse complement strand
CGGCGGCGAACACGATCGAGCTCGGACACGCATCGGGGGGCGCCACGAACGGCGCCGTGGGCGCGACGCCCAACGCGGGCTTGGCGTGCGCATCGACCGCCAGGCGCCACCCCGCAGTCGGTGCGGTGGGCGTACGCATCGCTTCGCGCCACGTGAGCGGCGGCCGATCGCACGACGCGCAGCACACGATCGCGACCGCCAGGCAGACAGCGCGATGATGGGCAGCAGCGTGGAGGCGAAGAGGACTGAGACGCACGTCGGCAATCTAACCGCGGCAGCTACGCGCCAGCGGATGACTCCTGCACCCGGGCGCCGTTGCGCACGCCCAACCGGTAGAGCGGATAGCTCACCGCCAACACCACGAGCGCGTACACGCTGTGCCGGGTGTCAGCGACCACGGCGCCGACGAGGAAGGCCGCGGACCCCACCAGCGCCAACCCGGTGGTCCATGGATACCCCCACGCGCGGTACGGTCGTGGACGGTCCGGCTCACGCTGCCGTAGCACGAACAGCGCGGTGAACGACACGATGTAGTTCGCGACGAAGTAAAACGCGGCGAGCGCCGTCACCGTCTTGAACACCCCGGTCGCGATGAACCCCAGGGACACGGCTGCGCTCGCCGCAAGCGACACCGTGGGCGTCCCGTTGCCCGAGACGCGCGCCGCGGCAGCCGGGAACAAGCCGTCTTGGCTCATCGCCACCGGAACACGCGACGACATGAGCAGCAACGCGTTCACGCTGCTCACCAGCAGCAGCACCGTTAGGCAGTTGACGACCGTGTAGCCGCGCGCGCCGAACAACGCCCGCGCCGCGGATGAGGCGACCAACGACTGGTTCGCCATTCCCGACAGCGACAGCACGTAGGCGAAGGCCAGGTTGAGCAGCACGTACACGGCGATCACGGAAACGACGCCACCGAGCATGGAGCGCGGAATGTCCCGCCCCGGATCATGGACTTCCTCGGAGAAATACACGACGCCGTTCCAGCCGTCGTAGGTGTAGATGATCGACTGCATCGACAGCACGATGGCAGCGAAGAGCGCGGCGCCAACCGGCGCGGGGCTCGGCGCCGGCACGTTAGGCGCTCCACGGCGCAGCAGGAAGCACGCGGCGACGAGCGCCACGAGCGCCAGTCCCTTGAGCAAACTCGTGATCGCCTGCGACTGCCCGCTCGTGCGCTGACCGCGCCACAGGATGCCCGTAAAGACGACGACCGTCGCCATTGCCACCCACTTGGACATCGGTGCCACCGCCGGTAGCAGCTCGCCCACCGAGCTGCCGATCACGATCGAAACCACGGCGGTGCTCGCGCACGTCGACAACCAGTCGCTCCACCCGATCACGAATCCCGTGTACGACCCGAATGCGTGGCGAGCGAAAACGTATTGGCCGCCAGACCGCGGCAGCATTGCGCCAAGCTCGGCGAGGTTGAGTGCGCCGAGCAAGGCGTATAGACCACCGGCGACCCACACGCCGAAGAACAGCGCCGGCGTCGGCAAGCGACCTGCGATTTCGCCTGGCGCGGCAAAAATGCCGGCGCCAATCGTGTTGCCGATTATCACCGCCAGTCCGAACACAACCCCGAACACGCGAAGGAGTCGTCCGCTGCTCTCGACCTTGGACGCAGACATGGCTGCTTGGTATGGGATCGTGGCGTGCGCGCCCGCGACCGACCTGGACGCGCGAAGAGGAGCCGTATGATGCTACACAGCGTGCACTCGGGCCAGACTAGGTAGACCGCGTCTGAATTGCTGAGAGCATCTTCTTGGGGAATGGGGAAGCGCTCGCTGTCGCTCGCTGTGGGAAGCGCTCCGCTGAGGGAAGCGGCGGCGACGCCGCCTGAGGGAGCGGAAGGACATCAGTTGTCTCTGGGTGGAGAGGGCGGTTCGCACGGGCTCGCGCATGACGCTCGATGTCGCGCAGGCCATTGATGTTGTTCCGCTCTCTCAGGCGGCGTCGCCGCCGCTTCCCTCAGCGGAGCGCTTCCCACAGCGAGCGACAGCGAGCGCTTCCCCATTCCCCCACGAATGCTCTCAGCAATTCGGACCTGCTTAACTAACACATCCGTTGGCCGGGGCCGCCGCGGAGCGGTATCTTTACCGCCCGGCCGGACATAACGTGTCCGCCGTTGGCCCGACGGAGGAACTCATGTCCGCACCAGCAACCCGCGCACGTAAGCGCTCCGGCACACAGCCGCGCGCCAAGACCAATAGCGCTGCGGTCGCATCCGCGACACCGCACCACACGCCGATCACCGCCGCGTTCAACGGCGCGCGCGCCATTCCGGTCCCGACCAACGAACCGATCCGGTCGTATGCACCCGGCTCGCCCGAGCGGAAGGAGCTCAAAGCGCGCCTGCACGCGATGGCCGCCGAACGCATCGACATCCCGCTCGTCATCGGCGGACGCGAAGTCCGGAGCGGCGACACGGCCGCCACGGTGATGCCGCACGACCACCGCCACGTGCTCGCCGACTATCATCTGGCCGACGCGAAGCACGTGACTAACGCAATCGACGCGGCGCGCACCGCGCACCGTGAGTGGTCACGCTGGTCGCTCGACGACCGCGCCGCCGTTTTTCTGCGCGCGGCCGAGCTCCTGGCCACGACGTGGCGTGCGACACTCAACGCCGCCACGATGCTCGGTCAATCCAAGACGGCGTTCCAAGCCGAGATCGACTCGGCGTGTGAGTTGATCGATTTCTGGCGATACAATCCGTGGTTTGCGCAGGAGCTGTACGCCGAGCAGCCGCGCTCGGACCACGCGCAGTGGAACGCGCTGGAGTACCGCCCACTCGAGGGCTTCGTGTACGCCGTGACGCCGTTCAACTTCACGTCGATCGCCGGCAATCTCCCCACGGCGCCGGCACTCATGGGCAACACAGTGGTGTGGAAGCCCGCGAGCAGCGCGATGCTCTCCGCGCACTACATCATGAAGGTGCTCGAGGCCGCGGGTCTTCCGCCCGGCGTAATCAACCTCGTGTCGGGCGACGCCGCGGCGATTTCGGCGCAGCTCATCGGCCACCGCGATTTCGCCGGCGTGCATTTCACCGGCAGCACCGGCGTGTTCAATGGGATCTGGAAGCAGATCGGCGAGAACATTGCCTCGTACCGCTCGTATCCGCGCATCGTCGGAGAAACCGGCGGCAAGGACTTCATCGTCGCGCACGCATCGGCCGACCCGGCTGCGTTAGCCGTCGCCGTCACGCGCGGCGCGTTCGAGTACCAGGGACAAAAGTGCTCGGCCGCGAGCCGCATTTACGTGCCGCAATCGCTCTGGCCCGACGTTCGCGACCGCATCGCCGCAATGATCGAGGACATCGCCGTCGGCGACGTCGCCGACTTCCGGAACATCAAGGGCGCGGTGATCGACAAGAAAGCGTTCACGAAGATCGGCGAGTACGTGGGCGAGGCCAAGCGGAACGCGCGCATCATCGCCGGCGGCGGTACTAACGGAGACGAAGGCTGGTTCATCGAGCCGACGCTCGTCGAGACGCGCGAGCCCGGGTTCCGGCTGCTGTGCGAGGAGATCTTCGGACCCGTCGTCACCGCGTACGTCTATCCAGACGCGAAGTACGAGGAGACGCTGGGCGTCATCGATCGCACGTCTCCGTACGCGCTCACCGGTGCCGTGTTCGCCACCCATCGCGCCGCGGCGCAGCTTGCCGCGTCGGTGCTGCGCGACGCCGCCGGCAATTTCTACATCAACGACAAGCCGACGGGCGCCGTCGTTGGACAGCAGCCGTTCGGCGGCGCGCGGGCGTCGGGGACGAACGACAAGGCCGGCTCGAAGCTCAACCTCACGCGCTGGGTGAGCGCGCGCGCCATCAAGGAGAACTTCAATCCACCCACGGACTATACGTATCCGTTCATGGGTGAAGCCTGATGCGGGCACGGTTCTATACCTGCGACGTATTCACCAATCAGTTGTTCGGCGGCAATCCGCTCGCGGTGTTCCCGGACGCGAGCGGAATTCCCGAGAGTGCGCTCCAGAGCATCGCGCGCGAGTTCAACCTCTCGGAGACGGTGTTCGTGTACCCGCCGCAGCAGCACGATCACACGAAGCGTCTGCGCATCTTCACGCCCGCGGCCGAGCTGCCGTTTGCCGGCCACCCGACCATCGGGGCGGCGCACGCGCTGGCCACGTTAGGCAGAGTGCCGCTGCGCGGCGCCGAAACGAAAATCGTGTTCGAGGAAGGGGTTGGGCCCGTGCCGGTGCTCATCCGCGCGATCGACGGCAAGCCGACGTTCGCGCAGCTCACGGCCGCGCAAGCGCCCGAGATCGGCCCGCCCACGCCTGGGCGCTCGGCCATCGCCGACGTGCTGGGCCTCGAGGCCGCGGACATTCAGGGCGGCATGACGGCGCCCCAGGGCGTGTCGTGCGGGCTGCCGTTTCTCATCGTCCCGCTCAAGGACCGCGATGCCGTTAGGCGGGCGCACGTCCGCATGGACCACTGGGAGTCGTCGGTCAAATCGTACTGGGCCCCGCAGATCCTCGTGTTCTCGCGCGACGCCGAGCGCGACGGTGCCGACCTGCACGTGCGCGTGTTCGTGCCGGGGTTGAGCGTTCCCGAAGATCCCGCCACCGGCTCGGCCGCGACGGCACTCGGCGCCTATCTCGCGGCACGCGACACGCAAGCCGACGGCACGCTGCAGTGGGTTGCGGAGCAGGGCGTCGAGATGGGACGGCCGAGCGTGCTCGAGATCGTCGTCGAGAAAGTGGGCGGGGAAATCCGCAGCGTGAAGGTCGGCGGCGAGACGGTGATGGTCTCAGAAGGGGAGATCGAGACGGGAAGCTAGCCGCCGGACTCCGTGGTCCGCCCCTCGCGCGCGCCGTACTATGAGGCATGCAGCCCCCGTCCTCGGCGTGATCTGCCACTTGGTGATTGCGTTAGGCGCGGCGACGGTGTACTACGTGGTGATCCCGCTCTCGGCGGCGGGGCCGAGCCATATGTCGTTCGCGCTCAAGAGCGCGGAATTCGTGGAGCACTGGTTCTGCGTCGGACTGCCAATCGCGTTATCGGTGAGACGGTTCGGCGGCTTAACCCTAACGTAACGCCAGCAAGCGTTCACTCCCCCCGCAGCGCCGTCAACGGATCCAGCCGCGCCGCCCGCCGCGCGGGAATCCAGCACGCCAGTAGCGACGCGCCCGCGAGCACCGCAGCGCCCACGACATAGGTCACCGGGTCGAACGGCCCCGTGTCGAAGAGCAGCCGCGCGATCGCCGCACCCGCGGCGGCCGCCGCCACTCCCCCGATCACAATGCCTCCACCCGCGAGCCGCAGTCCATCCCGCACCACCAGCCGCGACACGTCTCCCGGGCGCGCGCCTAACGCTACGCGCACGCCGAGCTCCGGCGTCCGCTGGGCCACCGAATACGACAAGACGCCGTACAGTCCGATGACCGCCAGCGCCAACGCCGCCGCCGCGAAGCCCGTGAGCAGCCACACCAGAAAGCGGCGCGTCGCCACCGAGCGCGACACCACGTCGCCGAGCGTCGTCCCGCCGAACACGGGCAAACCCGCATCCACCGACCAGATCGCGCGCTGCATCGCATCGAGCATCGCGCGCGGATCCGATGCGGTCCGCACGATGAACACCGCGAACTGCGTCGCGCCGCTCTGCAGCTGGAAGGCCGAGCCGTAAATCGTCGGCTGTACCGCCGCATCGAGGCCGCCGATCCGCACGTCGCCCACCACGCCCACGATCGTGAGCGGCCGCCCGCCCCACCGCACCACGCGGCCCACCGCGTCTCCGTTAGGCCAATACTGCCGCGCCATGCTCTCGTTGATCACCGCCGACCACGGCGCGTTCGGCAGCTCCGCCGCCCCGAACGTCCGGCCGTGCAGCAACGGGATGCGCATCACGCGGAAATAGTCGTCGCCCACGAGCGCGTTCGCGGCCCAGTGAAACTCGTTGGGGTCACGCCCATCCACCGTGAACCCGATCTGGCGCTCGTCGGCAATCGGCAGGTGTGTCGTGAAGCCCACCGCCGCAGCGCCCGGCAGCGCCCGCAGCTGCTCGAGAATCCCTCGCTCCGCCGTGCGCCGCTTGTCGTCGCTCGCGTACCGGCTACGGTCGAACGTGGTCCGCACCACGACCACGCCGCTCGGGTCGAACCCCGGCGACACTTCGAGTACGCGGATCAGGCTGCGCACGAGCAGCCCCGCGCTCACCAACAGCACCATCGCGCTCGCCGCTTCGATTACCACGAGCGAGCTCCGCAGGCGGTGTCGTGTCCGCCCGCCGCCGACGTCCCGTCGGCCCGACTTGAGCGTCTCGCCCGCATCGCTCCGCGCCGAGCGGAGCGCCGGCACCACACCGCACACGAGCGCCGTGACCAACGCCAGCACCGCCGTGAAGGCAAGCACCTGCCCGTCGATGCGAGCCTGTGCGAGGCCCGCGATGTTGTCCGGGCCGAACCGGCGAATGACCGTGACCAACACCACCGCCAACCCGAGCCCGACCGCGCCCCCGGCCGCCGCCAGCACCAGCGCCTCGCCCAACGACTGGCCGACCACGGTCCCCGCGCTCGCGCCTAACGCCCGCCGCAACACCATTTCGGGCCGGCGCGACACCGCGCGCGCCAGCAGCAGGTGCGCCGCGTTCGCGCAGGCGATCAACAGCACGAACACCACCGCGCCGGCCAGCGTCAGCAGCAGCGGCCGCGCGTCGGCGCGCGCGTCGGACACGAGGCCGTCGGCCGTGGCCTGCGTCTGCACGTTGCCGCTGTAGATGTTCGGATACTCGCGGCGAATCTCATCGACGATGCGCGCGAGGTCGGCACGCGCGCGCTCGAGCGTGACCCCCGGCTTCAATCGCGCGACCATTCGCACGTCGTAGCTCTGCGCGCGCGCCGCCATCTCGGCGCGCGTGAACACGAGAGGGATCCAGAGATCCGCATGGTCCGACAACGGCATCCCGGGCCACGGAAAGTCGAACGCGCGCGGCATCACGCCCACGACCGTGTACGACTGTTCATCGAGTCGCACGGTGCGCCCGACCACCGTGGGATCGGCGCCGAACCGGCGCTGCCACAGCCCGTATCCGAGGATCGCGACATTCGCGGATCCTTCCTGTCCGTCCGCCGCCACGAAGTCCCGGCCGATGAACGGCCTCACGCCCAGCGTCGAAAAGAGCGTGGAGGTGACGCGCGCCGCCGCGATGCGCTCCGGCGGACCATCGCCGGTGAGGTCGAGATCCAGGTTCTCGTAGCCCGCCATGGCCGAGAACACCCGGTTCCGATCCCGATAATCGACGTACTCGGGCAGCGACGCGCCAAGGCGGTCGACGCCGCCGCCTAACGATGGCAGGCGCTGCCAGACCATGGCCAACCGCGAGGGCGTCGCGTACGGCGGCGTGCGGAGCAGCACGGCGCGCAGCAGTCCCGCCACCGCCGTATTGGCGCCGATGCCCAACGCCAGGGTCAGGACCACCGCCGCCGCGAACGCCGGACTGCGCCTGAGCGACCGGATGCTGTATCGGAGCTCGCGACCCAGCGCGTTCGCCCGCTCGCGATTCTCGCGCCGCCGCTCCCGCTGCGCCGCCGACGCGCGCAGCCGTTCCGTCGCCTGCTCGATCGGGCCGAAGCGTGTGAGCGCCTCGGCGCGCGCCGCGGCGGGGTCGTAGCCTAACCGAACGAGCTGTTCGACGCGCGCCTCGAGATGGAACGCAACCTCCTCGTCCATCTCCGCGTCCACGCGATCGCGTCCCAGCGACAGGCGCAGGAGCCGCCGCACGCGCCGCTCGCTCACCCGACCACCCTCGCGCGCGTCACGCCGGCGCCGTGCGCTGCCGCGCGGTGAGGATGCTCGTCACCGTCTCCGCATAACGCACCCAGCGCGCGCTCTCGCTGCGCAGATGCGCGCGCCCCGCCGCCGTGATGCGGTAATATCTCGCCCGCCGATTGTTCTCGGTGACCCCCCACTCGGCGTCGACGAGTCCGCGCTCTTCCATGCGATGCAGCGCCTGGTACAGCGCGCTGTCATCGACATCGAGCCGTCCGCTCGAGTGCGCCTCGAGCCAGGAGGTGATCTCGAAGCCGTGCATGGCGCCCCACGACAATCCCTTGAGGACCAGCACGTCCAACGTCCCCTTGACCAGGGGCAACGCATCAGCACTCATTGCAGGATCTCAGTATTGATTCTTACCTAAGAGTCTATAGGCTGCGACCAGGGTGTCAACCCCGCCTCGGGCCCATTCCCAGCGTCCCACCGCGGCGCGGGCCGGAGCCGCAAGTGCACCGACAGGTTCCAGGGATCGCATCGAGCCACCGACCGCTCGTGCACACACCCACCCCACCCGTATATTTTGTTCAATGATCACATCACCGGCCGCGCTCGAGGCGCTCGACCTAGAGCAGGCACGCACCGCGTACCGGGGCCTTTCCTACCACGATGCCCTCGCGCGTTTCACCGCGCTGTGGCGCTATGCGCGCGAGATCAATCCTGAGATCGGAGCCAACTGGCGCGACGATGTCGAGGCGAGCGTCGCGGTCGGGCGCGCACTCAATGGCCTCCCACCAAGAACCTGACTTCGGCGAGCTCATCGCCGCGCTTTCGCGCCAGCTCGCTTCCCGCCACATCGGTTTCATGCTGATCGGTGGACAGGCCGTGTTGCTGCACGGTGCGCCGCGCCTTACGGAAGATATTGATGTCACGCTTGGCGTCGGTCCCGAGGCGCTCGCCACAATTCTTGCGGCGTGCCTCACGCTCGGCCTCGATCCGCTCCCAGAGGACGTCGACGCGTTCGTCCGGGACACCTTCGTTCTACCCCTCCGAGATCGCGCGAGGTCGACAGGCTGCGCTCGGAGGTATAGCGGCACGTCCGTCGTTATGTCCCTGTTCTCATCAGCGCCTGCCCCGCCCGCTGGACCGCGATCGCCCGCAAGTTAGGCGTCCAGATGCTCACCCGGTTCCGCCCGCCGTCCTTCGCCGCGTACAACGCCTCGTCGGCGCGCGAATGCAGATCGTGCACCACGTTTTCGTCCGCCACGCGGTCCGCCACCAAGCCGATGCTCACCGTCACCGGAACCTTCCCCGCGATCCCCTGGAACTTCCGCTTCGAGACTTCCTCGCGCATCCGCGTCGCCAGGCGGAACGCTCCCGCCGCGTTCGTCTCCGGCAGGAGCAGCATGAACTCGTCGCCGCCGGTGCGCGCCACCACGTCGCCCGTCCGCGCCACCGAACGCAGCAGCTCGCCCACCTCCTGGATCACCGCGTCGCCCGCAAGGTGTCCGAAGGTGTCGTTGATGGTCTTGAAGTGGTCGATGTCGATCGCGATCAGCGCCAGCTCGCGACCGGTGCGCGCCGCGCGCGACACCTCGCGCGCCAGCTGCTGCTCCAACCCGCGCCGGTTCTGACACCCGCTCAACGCGTCCGTCATCACCAGGTTCGCCAGCTGCGGACGCACGCGATTGTACGCCCGCCCCACCAACGTCACACTGTCGGGCCGCTTGTCCGCCGCCGCGTCATACTCACCCGAGAAGTCGCCGCCCTCTGCCCGGTCGAACAGCGAGACGATCTCCGTGAGGCGCCAGTTGAAGTTGCTGTAGTGGACGATGAACGTGACTGCCGCCACCGTGAACACCGCCGCCGTGCCTAACTCGGACGTCCACGACAGCACGGCCCCGTTCGCGATCGCGTTCGCCACCAACGTCAGATACCCGGCCACCAATCCGCCCAACACCATCCACGCGAGACGCCGGCCAAAATAGAACTCGGTGAGATGCAGAATCGCGAAGCCGCCCAAGAGCACGCGATCGTAGTGCTGCGGCGGGATCAACAGATAGGCGATCGCGATCATGAACAACACGTCGCTCGCCATCGTGATCGCCACCATCCAGTCGCGCGCCGCGCCGTGCCGTCGCGCGCTGCGACTCAACCACAGATTGATCACCAGATACCCGAGCAGCGTGAACAATCCGACGCGCGGCGAGCGCGTGACCGTCCCGGTGACGTGGAGGATCAGCCCGACCGCGCCGGCCAAGGCCGCGAATCCCGCGCGGACCTTGCCCTGCCACAAAAGCACCTCGGCGTTCGTCTGCTCGTGGGCGTGTGGCGGCGTCGATGTCGAGGGTACGTCTGGCATCCGCGATGGCTGCGTGGTGAACGCCATGAGGTGGAGCGCAGATGCCGGCGCACGTCGCTTGGGGCGAGCGACGAACGCGCTTGCAACGTTCGGCAACCGGGCGATTGCTGCAGCGTGCTGGCGTGTTCATTCGACGACGGTGAGCCGCGCGATGTAACGCTTACATCGCAGTCGGCGGTGATGCTGGCCCGCTTACTTGGCGCGCCGGATCCGTCCCTTGACCACCCGGTTCCGCTCGTCCACGAACACCACCCGTGGCGCGAACGCCGCGAGCTCGCTCTCGTCGTAATCGGCGTAACTCATGACGATGACCGGGTCTCCCACGGCCCCCATGCGCGCCGCAGCACCGTTGAGCTGGATGGTGCCGCTGCCGCGTTCGCCCTCGATGACGTAGGTCTCGAGGCGCGACCCGGTGTTCACGTTCACCACCTGAACCTGTTCGTACGGCTCGAGATCGGCCGCGTCCATGAGGTCGCGGTCCAGGGTCAAGCTGCCCTCGTATTGGAGATCGGCACCCGTGATCGTGCCGCGGTGAATTTTCGACTTGCACATCTTGCGACGCATTGTGTGTCCGCGCTTGAGCTATGGAATCCAGGCCGAACTCCCGCACGATCATGCGTGAGCGGCATGTCGACACCCGAAAAATAAGGGCTGGACGAGGCCGGACAGGGCCGGACCAGGGCAGATGCGCCGAATAAGCCTCCAGCACCTAAACTTCGGTCTTGTCCGGCAGTGGCGGGCAGTGTCCGCCTTCTAGAAGCGCGCGTCCAGATACATCGCACCGCGCCACGAACGCGATGGCTGAATCCCGTGCGCGAGATCGACGTGCAGCAATCCGTCCAGTAACGCTACGCCGACGCCGGCCCCGCTGATCGGGCGTCCTGGCGATGTCCAATCGCCTCGCGGGCCGGCCCAGCCGAGGTCGAAGAACGCTGTCGGCCGGATCGACACGAGACCATAGGCGACCTCGGTTCGGGTGAACCAGTAGGCGTCACCGGCTTGGGCGCCCATGACCTGGCCGCGCACCGTCTGGGTGCCGCCCAGGTACCACAGGCGCTGCGGCGGAACGGTTCCGACGCTCGTGCCCGCGCTCGCCGTCATCGACGCGGCCCAGCTCGCGCCTAACCCGCGCGACACCGACGCATCGAGCGCGCCGCGACCGTAGTCGAACGTGCCGCCGGCTCCCTCGAGCGATGCGCCCACGCCGAATCGCCATCCGGTCGGATCCAATCCGAAATCGTCGTGCATCGAGACGACGCCGCCCGCCTCGTCCGCTCGCGCGGCCCGGATGTTCGCCGGTGCGCCATCGCGCGCGCCTAACGCATGGTACAGGGAGAATTTCGTGTTGACATCCGCGTTGCGCTGGTCTTCGGCGAAGGCCCGCCACGTCACGATCGCCGAGCCATCGTGCCGGCCACCGACCTCCACGCCCCACGATCGATAGTAGAACGCGTCGTCGCTGCCCAACATCAAATTCCCGACGGAGCTGCCGAGCGAGAGCGGGTCGCCCCATGGATTCACCGGCGCCAGCCGCCGGTACACGCCCACCGACAGCGTCCGCACTCCGTCCGAGCGCCGGCCCTGCAGGTCGAATCCCGGCTGCAAGTCCGCCACGCCCAGCCTCCCCGTTAGGCTGGCCGAATAGCCGGCGCCGAACGCCTCGTCGAGGCGGGCGCCTAACGAGAGACCTTCCACCCGGTTGTACCGGACGAGCCCGTCCTCCAGGCCATAGTGCAGCAACGGCGTCCCCGGTTTCCATCCCGGCTGCACGCGCAAGCCCAGCGACTTGAGCACGGCGTCGCGGTCGGGCACACCGAACGTCTCCTCGCCCGCGTCGAAGATCGAAGGCGGCAGCTCCGACGAATGGGCGAGCGCCGCCGTGTCGCACGGAATCCGGATCTCGATCGGCAGCGCGCCGTCGTGCCGCAACTGCTGCCGCACGATCGTATCACCGCGCGGGCAATTGAGGGCCTCCACCTCGATCGTGTCGCCGTGGTCTCGTTCCGCGCGCCGCGCCGTGCGCAGCGAATCGCGCCGCGCCTCGCGAGCCGAGTCGCTCATCGAGGCGATCGCGATCGGCGGCAGCGAGTCGGCCACGTTCACGCTCGCGTAGCGAAAGAACTGCTCCACCGAGAACGACGCGTGCGTCGGCCCGATCCGAGCTCGACCGTCGATCGTCTGCACCCGCGGCATCCACCACCGCTCGTTCACCAAGCCGTACTCCACGATGAACGCCGAGATCGTTGCGCTCATGGGAAAGATCAACGGCTTGACTAACGTCGGGACATCGTCGAACGAGTGTGGATCATCGTCCCGCGCCATCTGTGCGATGTCCATCTCGGCCGCGGGCCGATAGACCGCGCGCACGAGCTGACCCGACGACTCGTCAATCCAGAGTGAGCCGACGATCAGATCGTACCGGGGTCCGCGCGGAATGACGCGAATCTCGCGCAGGCGGATGTGCCGCCCGTCCGGAAAGTTCAACGACACCGAGTCGCCCGTCGCGTACCGATACACCGACTCGGCGCCGTCCTCGAGGGGGTGAATCATGGGCGACTGGTGCCGGTTGCGCGATCGCACGACTTCGGAGAATCCGACCAATCCCTCGCGGCCCGGAAAGTACGGAACAGGATCGTCGTCCAGCATGTCGGACAACACGCGCGCACCGGAGTAGGCGAGCGGAATGGCCGTGCGCGCCGCGAGCACGTCGATGTGCGCGCCGACTCCCCGACGCCAGCGTACCCGCGAGGCTCCCTCGCTGCGGACGAGCAGCCGTTCCGGGCCGCTCGCACCGAGCCCGAAATTCACGGTGAAGCGCCGCTTCGCCGTGGCATCGTATGCAATCAGCGATGAATCCTGACCGACTCGCGCGGCGCGTGCGCGCGCCACGAGGGTTCGCGCGGCGGCATCCTCGTATGCGCTCGCCACCTGCGCCGGTGTGGCGACGAGTGATGTGTCGCGTGGAACCGTGCGGGTGCTGTCCTGCGCGGTTACCGCGCCCTGCAGCGCAACAAGAACGCCGACCCAGAATAGCATGCGTCGATGAAATGAGTGTCGTGTGCGCCGTACGAGCGCGTCGCCGGCCAGGTTTCGCGCATGCCCGTTGCGGGCCCAACACTCGGCGGACGCGCTCGGTGGGAAGGCGTTGGGCGCTGCGGCCGCGCCGGGCCGTCGGCCTAACCGAGTCGGACGAGCTCGGCGTCCCCGACGGGCGGCCGCACGGTGCCGGCGTCCCAGCCGAAGAGACTGGCGCACGCGGCACCGCAGACCATGCCCTGGCACGGGCCCATCGTCACGCGCGTGTAGAGCTTGGCCTGACGGACGGTCCAGGCGGGATCCAGCGCGCCTTTGCGCACGTCCTCGCACCGGCAGACGATGGTGTCGTCGGCGCTCAGCGCGCGCACCGCATCGCGGGGCCGAAAGCCGTCCGTTAGGCGGTCGCCGAAGCGGCGCCAGCCGTCGCGCGCGCGCTGGAGCCGCGTCGAGCGCGCGCGGGAGTCCGCGCCGGCCGCATCCAGGCCCGCGATCTGGCCCTCGACCAGCGCCGCGCTGTCGCCGGCCACGCCGGTCGGCTCACCTGCGCACCACACGCCCGGCACGCTCGTCCGCTGCGTCGCATCCACCGTCACTCGGCCGCGCTGGATGTCGCACCCCATCAACCGGGCGAGCTCGGTGTTGGGCACGAACCCGTAGCTGCAGCACACGAGGTCGCACGGCACGGTTCGCGCGCGGCGTCCGTCCGTTAGGCGAACACGCGCGACCCCGTCCGCGTCGCCGTCGGCCGACGCCACCCACGTGCCGACCCGCATGCGCGCACCGAGGAGCGACGCGCCGTACCGCACAGCCTGCAGTGCTTTGGCCGGATGCGACCACAACCCGGCGCCGAACGACATCACCTGCCACAGGGGCGCCTGCTCCACCACATCCGTCACCCTGGCACCGGCGCGCGCCAGCGCTGCGGCCACCGCAAGGAGCAGCGGCCCGGACCCCGCGACGACGGCGCGCCGTCCGCGCACCGTCATAGCGCCCTTGAGCAGCGCCTGCGCGCCGCCCAATCCCATCACGCCGGGCAACGTCCATCCGGGGAACGGCAGGAACAGCTCCCGTGCGCCGGTGGCGATCACGACGCGCCGCGCGCGCACGCCGGCCACGGCCGCCGGGCCGTCTCCCGTTAGGCGCAGGACGATCTCATCACCCACCGAGGCGTCGAACACCGTGGTCTGCGCGAGCCACTCGGGCGCGTCACCGCCGCCGGCCGGCGCGCGCCCACACCGCGCGATCCACACGCGCGCCGCCTTGGGCAGCGCCGCCGGATCGCGATGGCGCCAGATCTGGCCCCCCGGACGCACGCCCTGATCGATCACGATCACCCGCGCGCCCGCCGCGGCCGCGCGCGCCGCCGCGGCGCCTCCGGCCGGCCCGCCGCCGATCCCGGCGTCGTCGCACGGCCGCGACGCGCGCTCGGCTTCCGGTGACCGGTCACCGGGCCTGGTCTCGTTAGGCGCCGTCTCCACGCGCAGACCGTCCGTGCACGGGAT
>JAICLH010000205.1 GCA_025927495.1 Gemmatimonadaceae bacterium | reverse complement strand
CGCTGCCTCCGCGGCAGCGCGACGCGACGTCGGCGCGCCGACGGTGACCTGGGCAAACCAGATCACGGGCACGACATCCGACGGCGCGGAGTACGCGATCTATGTTCCCGCCGCATGGAATGGTGACGTCGTGTTTTACGCCCATGGCATCATCCCGCCGCAGGCGCCGGTGATTCTTCCGGTGCCGGATCAGAACTGGGACAACATTGCTTCGCTGCGTGATGCGCTCGGACAGTCCGGATTCGCTATCGCCTACTCGAGCTTCGGCGAGAACGGCTACGCGATCAAGGACGGCATCCAGCGTACGCACCAGCTGCGCGGCATCTTCACGTCGAGGGTCGGACGTCCGAATCGCAGCTTCCTCGTCGGCCACTCCCTCGGCTCGCAGGTCGTGCAGGCACTCGCCGAGACGTATCCCGATCAGTACGACGGCGCGCTGGCGATGTGCGGCGTGTTGGGCGGCACGAAGCTTCAGACCGACTACGTGGGGCACACCAGGGCACTATTCGACGCCTTCTATCCGGGCGTTCTTCCCGGCAACGCCATGTCGATGCCGCAGGCCATCGACCCGGTTGCTCAGATTCAGATTCCGGCGTTCCTCGCTATACAAGCCAACCCAACCCCGGTCGGTCTGATCGCGTTCGCCAATCAAGTGCAATTGGCCGGCAACAATTCGACGGAATGGGTAACGTCGCTGCTCAATGCGCTCGTTTATCACGCGCTTGGCGTGAACGACCTCCTCGCCCGCACGCACGGCCACATCCTATTCGATAACGCGAATACGGTCTACAACAGCGCGGTCTTCCCAGACGCGTACTACGCGGCCGCCAATCAGAATGTCATGCGCTCCACCGCGACGCCGGATGGTCTCGCGTGGCTCGCCAACAACTATGAACCGACCGGCGACCTCCGCATTCCGATGATCACGCTCCACAAGCAGCGCGACCGTCTCGTCCCCTTCCGCCACGAAGCCGCCTACCTGGCTCGTGTCGCCGCCGCCGGGAAGACAGCCAACCTCGTGCAGCGCAGCCGGGATTCATACGGCCATTGCGATCTGGAACTGACGGACATGATGCAGAGCTTTAACGACTTGGTTTCGTGGGCGAATACGGGAGTGAAGCCATAACCGCAGATCCTAGATCCTGGGTCCTCGATCCTAGATGGGAACGGCGTTCGCCTTTCATCTAGGATCTAGGACCTAAGATCTAGGATCTGCCCTTTTCCAAGCTCATAGATCCCAATTATTGCGGTACGACCCTCGATCGAGCGTCGAGCCCCTACCGTGGCACCAGGTAGTCCTGCGCCGCGACTATCTCCCATCCCGCCTTTCGCTTCACCCACGTGTCCGTGAATCGGTAGCGATGCGTGAAGGCCGCGGCGCCGGTCTTGCCCTCGACGATGAGCCAGCCGGTGACCACAGCGGTCGTCCCGCCGAACTGGTGGACCTCCATGCCTTCGTTGCGGGCGGCGGTGACGCTGTCGGGACCGGAGGTGAGGTCGTGCAGCACCTGCTCGCGCCGCATCAGCTTGTCGTCCTCGGTGTAAACGAACTTCGGCGCGAGATATTTGTCGAAGTAGGCACGATCGCGTCGAGTCAGCGCGGCCGCCCACTGGTCCTCGAGGCGCTTCAGCTCGATGTCGCCGGGCTTCACTTCCTTTGCCTTCTTCTGGGCGAGCAGCGCGGGTGCGCAGAGAACGAGCAGCAGGGCAAAGCGGAGGATCGAGCGGCGCATAGTCTCTCGTGACGGATGTTCGACTGGACTGACGATGCTAACCTTCGCGCGCCGCCGCAACCACGCCGACGTACTTCGCGCGCGGGCGAATGATCTGATCAACGGCATACTGCTCGATCGCGTGGCCGATCCAGCCGATCGTCCGTCCGATCGCGAACAGCGTGAGGCCGGCGCCGGACGGCAAGCCGAGTACGCGCGAGACCGCGCCGAGGGCAAAATCCACGTTCGGGCGCTCGCCCGTCACCGCCGTCGCGGCGCGGGCGAAGTCGCGCGTGTACCGCAGCTCGGGAGATTTCGCGTATCGTCGTTCCAGCATCTCGAGCAGCGCCATGGCGCGCGGGTCTCCTTTTCGATAGAGCGGATGCCCAAAGCCACCGACGCGCTCGCCGTGGCGTAGTCGCTCCGCCAGCGCGGCGCGCAGCGAGCGCTCACGCCGCATCGCGGCCAAGGTCGCTTCGACGCGCGCCGTACTGCCGCCATGCTTCGTTCCCTCGAGGGCGGCGAGACCGGCGGTGACGACCGCGTAGGGGTTCGACCCCGCCGACGCAACGCACCGCGCCGTGAACGCGGAGACGTTGAGCTCATGGTCGGCGCAGAGAATCAGGGCCGCGCGAACGATGTCTTGAGCGCCGGCGCGGAGGCGCCACCCGCGTGCCAGCGCGACGTCGACCGATCCGCGCCCTCGCGCCGCCTCCACGCCGACCATCGCGTCGAGGATACGCCAGCCGGTGCGAACCACCGCGTCGGGTCGCAGGTCGAACGCTTGGTGATCGACGGCTGACGCGAGGGCCAACGTCGCCTGCGCACGCAGGATGAATGGCGTCGTCTTCGGCGCGGCGAGGCGCGCGGCTGAGGAAGGGTTGGCGGCCGGACGAGCATCGTCGAGACGTCCCGTCCAGATGAGTGCCGCCACCGATTCGACCGACGCCTCCCGCGCGAGCGTCACGGCATCGTGGCCGCGGTAACAGAGCGTCTCGTCGGTGATCAGCGTGATCGCCGACTCGAGCACGGGCATGCCCCATTGCAGCGCGTGGCGCGCGACTCTGTCGGGATCGCGACGTTCCTCGGCCCGGCGCCGCAACCGCTCGACGTCGTCGCGCGAGTAGCGCCGCGCGCGAGCGGCGCCGGCGCCGGGCTCCGAGCGAATGAGGCCGCGACTTACGTACGCATAGAGCGTGGCGCGGGTGATGTCCAACGTGCGCGCCGCTTCCGCGGCGTCGACCCATGCGGATGTCATATTGATTAATGAATCAACGTTGACGAAATGATGCAGTGAATCATAGCTTTTCGTCATGACAGACGACACGATGGTTTCCAACGGGCTCGAGGACGTCGTCGCGGCGGCGACGCGCCTCAGCCACGTCGATGGGGAGGCGGGGGAGCTGATCATCGCCGGCTATCCGGTCGGTGAGCTCGCCGCCAACGCCACCTTCGAGGAGACAACCTGGCTGCTCTGGCACGGCGCGCGGCCGTCGCCCCGTGACCTCGACGCGTTCCGCGCCGAGCTCGCGGCGCAGCGCGCGCTGCCCGCGGCGACGCTCGCCCTGCTACGCGAATGCGCCCGGGCGCGACTCGACCCGATGGACGCGCTGCGCACCGCGCTCGGCACGGTATCGCTCGCTTCGCAAGAGCCCACGGCGATCGTCTCCCTCGCGCCGACGATCGTCGCTGCCTTTCACCGACTGTGCGCCGGCCACGAACCGATCCCGCCACGCGCTGGTCTCGGTCACGCGGCGAACTATCTCTACATGTTGAGCGGCGACACGCCCGACATTGAGCGAGTGCGCGCGCTCGAGACATACCTCAACACCGTCGTCGACCACGGCCTGAACGCGTCGACATTTGCCTGCCGGGTCATCACGTCCACCGGATCGGACTTGGTATCGGCGGTGGTCGGCGCCGTTGGAGCACTCAAGGGACCACTCCATGGAGGGGCGCCTGGTCCGGCGCTGGAGACCGTGTTCGAGATCGGCGTGGCGTCACGGGCCGAATCGGTGCTGCGCCGCAAGATCGAACAGGGAGAGCGGCTCATGGGGTTCGGCCATCGCGTCTACAAAGTGCGCGACCCGCGCGCCGACGTCCTCGCCGCGGCGGCGGAAAGACTCTACACACGCGCCGGCGACATGCATCTGTATCGATTGGCGCGAGACGTCGAGGCGACCGCCCTCCGCCTTCTCGAAGAGCACAAGCCTGGGCGGCGACTCCAGACCAATGTCGAGTTCTACACGGCGCTTCTCCTCCACGGGTTGGGGTTCGACGTGCCGCTCTTCACGCCGACGTTCGCGATCAGCCGCGTCAGCGGGTGGATCGCGCACGCCCTCGAGCAGCGCGAGGCGAACCGATTGATTCGCCCGCGCTCCGAGTACGTCGGCCCGCCTCCCAATCGTCGCTGGGGCTGAGAATCGTTCAGACTCCGTCGAACACGAAGTCGCGAGTCGCGCTGATCGGCACGAGCGTCGAACCGTGCTTGCCGACGAGTACCGTGACGCTGTAGTGACCCGGCTCGAGTCGCGACAGATCGACGTAAACGCTGCGCGCCTGAATCGGCACGACGCCGGGGATGGTCCACGAGCTATGACCGGGCTGCGGCTCGCCCCAGCGCACCGCGACCGAACCGTTGATGTCATGGGCGACGCGCATCAGCATGCCCAATCGGCGAAGCTTGCTCAGTTGCTCCTTCCTCGTGACGACGAGGGCGACGTCGACCGAATCGCCGGCCGTCCACCCGTACGTCTCCCAGTAGACGCCCACCTTCGACCCGCGAACGCGTGTCGAGCCGAGCATGTGCTGGAGTGCGGTCTCCGGTCCCGGCGGCGGGCCGTCGCCGACGGCCATCAGGATCGGGTCCGAGATCGCCGTCTCACCAGCCTTCATCGACGCGAGAGTCGCCGGTGGCGTGACGGCGAATCGCGTGCGTGCCGACAGCCCTCCAGCCTTCTCGGCGCGGACTTCGGTGCCGACGATGGCGGGCTTCGCCGGAATCGGCGCCGTGACGACGATCGCCTTCTCGTTCTTGTAGGTGTTGTGCGGGACTTTCTCGATGTCGCGCGGACCCGTCGTGCGGACGAGGAACGCGTTCGCCGTGTCGGCGTGGAAACCGAGCCGCGCCGGCGGCAGCTCCGACGCCGTGGCGAGCAGGATGTGTCCGTCGCGACGCAGCATCGCCGTCTGATCGGGCAGCTGCCGGATGGGGCCCGCGGCGCGGGCATAATGCTCGGTCGGCCACCACTGTGCGGCGGGTTCGTCCTTGCCCTCGAGGTCCGGCATGTTGATCTGCCACGCATCGGCGGTCGCATGGAACGGATCTTCGATCGCCTTCCAATCAGGGAACAGATGCAAACGGTCCTGCGGGTATTCCGCGGTGGCCGTGCGCGTGCTGTCGTAGAAACCCATCCAGCTCGCGTGACTCATCTCTTCCCACGATCCGCCGAACGCCGAGAATGCCGGTCATCCGTACCGAATGAGCATCTCCGACAGCGCCTCGCCGCCGAAGCGGTTCCGCCAATCGTAGCGCTCGTCCCACGGGAGCGCTGAGTGCAGCTGAATCAACACTTTCCGCGAGAAGTCGGCGCTGCGACGATCACTCATCGAATCGGAGAAGAGCGGCGTTGCCAACCACCACAACTTCGCATCGACCGCGTTGCGCTCGTCGCAGCTCAAGTGGTCGTACGCGCCGCGACCTTTATTGTCGAGCAACAGCTTGGCGCTCGTCCACTCGCAGCGCCGTTCGGGCGTCATCGCGGCGCTCGCGGCATCGAACGCGGAGTCGGCACGAGCGTAGTCGCCGGCGGCGTCGAAGACGAAGCCGGTGAGTTGTGCGCACCAGGCCCGGTCCGCGGTACAGCTGCGGGCGATTTTGAGTGCCTTGTCGGTCTCACTCTGGTCGACGAGAAAGCGCACGCGCTCTCCGATGATCCAGGCATCGCCCGGATGCAACCGGTCGAGGGTCTCCAGTGAATCGAGCAACATCGTGCGCGCGTCGCGGACGCGTTCTCGCCACGCCGACGTCAACTGCACGTCGCGCGTGACGCGCTCGTCACCCGGGCTTGGTTCGTCGGTCGGGAACCAATTCGGGCACATCGAGCGCCGGCTCGAGTTATGGATGACACTCGGCGGACGATAATAGCCGCGACTGCCGGACGGGCTGTAGCTGCCATCCCAGTGGCAATGATCGTCGCGTAAACGGATTTCGTTGTGCCCGTAGCCCTGATACTCGACGCTTTGCAACCATGCGGTGCGCCACGTCGACAGGAACTTCAGCACCGCATAGCCGGCGGCGTCCGTGTACGCGTTGGAGGTTGTAGGAACCCCGGCGAGCCGGGGTTGAAATGACGGATTGGCCTGCAGCTGCAGGGCGAGCACTAAATGAACCAGCATGGCGGTAGCGGTTGTGAACCGCTTCAGACTCGCCCGTTGTCAGCCCGCGCAGACAGTGGACGTAAGACCGCGACGAGCCGAAGCGCGGACCGCCCGCGGTCCGCGTCTCAGCCGCTTCCGCCCTACTGGTCCGGCCTGTTGCGCATGTGATCGGCGAGCGCGTGCAGTCGCTCGCGCAGCTGCTCACGCAACGAATCCGGCATCGCGTGCTCGTCGAGCGCGCGGTCCATGCACCAGAGCCATTCGTCGCGCTCGCGTGAGCTGATCGTAAACGGGAGATGCCGTGCGCGAAGCCGCGGATGCCCGCGTTGCTCGACGTACGTTTGGGGTCCCCCGGTCCAATAGCTGAGGTAGAGATACAGCTTGTCGCGCGACGCTTTGAGACTCGCTGCGTGCAACGCACGGATGGTGGCCGCTTCCGGCGCGCTGTCCATCAGGTCGTAAAAGCGATCGACGAGTCGGCGGACGCCGGCGTCGCCGCCCATCAGCTCGTACGGAGTCTCGGTTGGTGTTCTCGCTTCCGCGGACATGCCGAAGGATAAGCGCGGCGTGGGCTGCCCGTCCGGGTCACGCTGCTGCTTTGATGGATTGAAGGCGTCCTATGCGGCCGCGAACTATTGCGCCGAGGGAAGGATAGGTGCCGCGTGTCCGCTCAATGTGGAACGGATGTCAAGCAACGATCGAAGTCAAATCACCAATGCAAAGGCAAGGGAACATGCAGCGCGTTGTTCAATCAGCGTTCTTTCTCGCCGCGGCCGTCGTCGTCGCGGCGTGCTATGACTCGCAGAGCACGACGTACCCGACACAGAAGCTCATAGCGTCCGCGGCCCGCGCGGGT
>JAICLH010000240.1 GCA_025927495.1 Gemmatimonadaceae bacterium | reverse complement strand
GTGCCCGTGAACACGATCATCGACAAAGCCATCGAAGTGGGCGCGGACGCGATCGGACTGTCGGCGCTGCTCGTGTCGACATCCAAGCAGATGCCGATCTGCGTGCAGGAGCTCGATCGCCGCGGGCTCAAGGTTCCCGTGCTGATCGGCGGGGCGGCGATCAACCGGCGGTTCGGTCGGCGGGCGCTGTTCGTGGACGGCGAACGCGCATACGCGCCCGGCGTGTTCTACTGCAAGGATGCGTTCGAGGGGCTCGATTCCGTGGAAGCGTTGATGGACCCCGAGCGGCGCGATGCGTTCGTGACCGGCAACCTGGATGACGCGCGCCGCGATGTGTTCTTGCGGTCGAAAGTCGGAAAGGACGTGGCCGTGGGCACCGACACGACGACCCGCTCCGACATCCCCGCCGACAACGCGGTTCCCGAGCCGCCGCTGTTCGGGACGCGGGTGCTCCACGACATTCCGCTCGACGAAGTGCTCGCCTTACTCGATCTCGACGAGCTCTTCCGCTTGCAATGGGGCGGCCGCGGGTCCGGTGAGGCGTTCGATGCGACGGTGCGCGACGAATTTCGCCCCACGCTCGAGCGGTTGTCGGCGAGCGCGCGCGACGAGAAGTGGCTGCTGCCGCAGGCCGCGTACGGATTCTTCCCGGCACAGGCCCAGGGGAACGAGCTCATCGTGTACGACGCGGCCGCGTACGGCAGCGACGGCGGCGCCTTGCGGGAGGTCGCGCGCTTCCGCTTCCCGCGGCAGGATGGGCGCGAGCGGTTGTGTCTGGCGGACTACTTCCGGTCGGTCGAGTCGGGCGACGTCGACGTGGCGGCGCTGCAGATCGTCACCGTGGGCGACGCTGCCCAACGGCGGTTCGACGAGCTGCAGGCGCGCGGCGAATACACGGAGGCGTACTACCTGCACGGGCTGTCGGTCGAGGCCGCGGAAGCCCTTGCCGAATGGATGCACCGCGAGATCAGGCGTCAGTTAGGCGTACCGGCGGCGCAGGGCAAGCGCTATTCGTGGGGCTACCCGGCGTGTCCGGACCTCGACGATCACGCGACGGTCTTCCGCTTGCTGCCGGCCGCCGAGTCGTTAGGCATGACGTTGACGTCGGCGTTCCAGCTCGTGCCGGAGCAATCCACGGCCGCGATCGTGGTGCACCATCCGTCCGCCAAGTACTACGCCGTGCGGAGCGGCGGCGAACGCGAGACCGGCTCCGGGGCCGGACGCGCGTCGTGAGCCCGCGGCGCGACCCGCGCGAGCTGCTCGAGCCCGAGCGCATCGTCGTGTTCGACGGCGCGATGGGCACGATGCTCTATTCGCGCGGCGTGTTCATCAATCAGTGCTACGACGAGCTGAACGCGCGCGCGCCGGACCTCGTGCGCGATGTGCACCGGGCATACGTCAAAGCCGGCGCCGAGGTCCTGGAGACGAACAGCTTCGGCGCCAACCGCGTCAAACTGGCGCCCCACGGACTGGAGGGACTGGTCCGCGATCTCAACTGCCGCGCGGCGCGGCTCGCGCGCGAGGCGGCCGGCGACCATGTGCTCGTCGCCGGCGCCGTCGGCCCGTTAGGCATCCGCATCGAGCCCTTCGGCCCAACGAGCCGCGACGAAGCGCGCGCGATGTTCCGCGAGCAGCTGGAGGCGCTGCGCGAGGGCGGCGCCGACCTGTTCATTCTCGAAACGTTCGCCGACCTCGACGAAATCGAGCAGGCCATTCGCGCCGCGCGCGAGGTGGATGCGTCGGTGCCGCTCATCGCCCAGATGACCATCGGCCAGGACGGCCTCACGCCCTTCGGCGCGACGCCCGAGGATGTAGCTCGCGCCCTCGACGCGTGGGGCGCGGACGTCATCGGTCTCAACTGCTCGGTCGGTCCGCAGGCGATCCTCGAGGCAATCGAGCGCATGGCAGCCGTCTCGACGCGCAAACTGAGCGCGCAGCCGAACGCCGGCATGCCGCGCGATGTCGGCGGTCGCACCATGTACATGGCGAGCCCGGAATACGTCGCCAACTACGGACGCCACCTGATCCAGGCGGGCGCCAAGGTGTTAGGCGGTTGCTGCGGGACGACCCCGGATCACATCAAGGCGCTGGTCGAAGGCATCCGGCCGCTCGTGCCGCGGCAACAGTGGCGCGCGTCGGTGCGCTATCAATTGCCGCACACCGACGACGCGGGGGCCGCGCGCCCCGAGCACCCGCGCGCCGACGGCGCCGAGCCGGCGCTGCCGTTCGCCCAACGATCGCGGTGGGCAGCGAAAATCGCAGCCGGTGAGTTTGTGTCCTCCGTCGAAATCGTCCCACCGCGCGGCGTGGACGCGACGCGCATGCTCGAGGGCGTGCGCGCGCTGCGCGAGCGCGGCGTCGACGCCGTGAACGTCCCCGATGGACCACGCGCGCAGAGCCGGATGGGCGCGCTCATGACGAGCCTGCTCATCGAGCAGCAGGTGGGCATCGAAACGGTCACGCACTACTGTTGCCGCGACCGGAACCTGCTCGGCATGCTGAGCGATTTGTTAGGCGCATCGGCAATGGGGCTCCGAAACCTGCTCATCATCACGGGCGACCCGCCGAAGATGGGCCCCTACCCCGACGCGACCGCGGTGTTCGACATCGATTCGATCGGCCTCACGAACCTGGTGAGCCGTCTCAATCGTGGACTCGATCCCGGCGGCCACGCGATCGGCGCGCCGACACAGTTTGCCATTGGCGTCGGCGTGAATCCGGCGGCGATCGATCCCGCGTACGAGCTGCGCCGCTTCGAGTGGAAGGTGGACGCCGGCGCCGAATTCGCGATCACGCAACCGGTGTTCGATGTGGATCAGCTGCACCGGTTCCTCGCATCGATCGCGCATGTCCGCATTCCGGTGATCGCGGGCATCTGGCCGCTCGTCTCTGCGCGGAACGCCGAGTTCCTCGCGAACGAAGTGCCGGGCGTCGTCGTGCCCGACGCCGTCATTCAACGGATGCGCCGAGCGAGCGAACGATCGAAGGAGCACGCGCTGGCGGAAGGCATCGCGCTCGCGCGCGAGATGCTCGCCCAGGTGCGCGACGCCGTGCAGGGCGTGCAGGTGTCGGCGCCGTTCGGCAAGGTCGAGCTGGCCCTCGAGGTGTTCGACAGGGCCACGCGTTAGTTTTCGAGGCCGACTCGCATCTGCCCCAGGCGCGGAGCCCAACGCGATGAAAGCCATCTTGCTCGTGGATCACGGCTCGATCAAAGAAGCCGCCAATCGCATGATCGATTGCGTTGGGCATCTCGTCCAGTCGATCGCGGGCGACGCGGCGATCGTGCGCGTGGCGCACATGGAATTGGCCGAGCCGACGATCGCGCAGGGCTTTGCGGCATGCGTCGAAGCGGGGGCGACCGAGGTGGTGGTGTTTCCGTACATGTTGTCGCCGGGCAAGCACTCGACGCGCGACATTCCCCGCATGGCTCGCGAAGCCGCGGCTCCCTTCCAGCACGTGACCGTCTCGGTGACACCGGCGTTCGGCGTGCACGAGAAGCTCGCCGAAGTGGTGCTCGAACGCGCGGGGGTCGAAGCTCGCAGGCGAGATCTGCCCGCTCCGTGCACGTGCATGCGTCCTGAGGGCACGCCAGAGCGCTGGTGCGGCGACGCGTGCCGCGCAGCGGCGTCGAACGTCACCGTCGCGAAGTGACGCCGGGCCCAGCCGCTCACGCCAGCGGCGGCGACGAGATAAATTGGATCGCATGACGATCGAACTCGACACTGCGCGCGCGCCGCTCACGGTGTTGTCCGAAGATGAGACCATGTTCCGCGACGCCGTCACGGCGTTCGCCGACGAGCAGGTGCGTCCGCGTGTGCAAGCGATGGATCGCGCCGGCAAGCTCGATCCGGAGTTGATTCCGGAATTTTTCGGGCTCGGACTCATGGGCATCGCGGTACCGGAAGAGTACGGCGGCGCCGCCGGTACCATGATGATGGTGACGCTGGGCGTCGAGGCCGTGAGCCGGGTCGATGCATCGTCGGCGATTCTCATGGACGTGCAGAACACGCTCGTGAACTCGCCGCTCACGCGCTTCGGAACCGATGCCCAACGGAAGCAATACCTGACGAAGCTGACCGCGGGAACGGTCGGCGCCTACGCGCTGTCGGAGCCGGGGTCGGGGTCGGATGCATTCGGCCTCGCGACGCGGGCCGAGCGCCGCGGCGACGATTGGGTGCTCACGGGGCGCAAATTGTGGATCACCAACGGCGCGGAAGCGGAGATCTTCATCGTCTTCGCGACGGTCGATGCATCGGCCGGGTATCGCGGGATCACGGCCTTCATCATCGAGCGCGGGTTTGCCGGATTTTCGGTGGGCAAGAAGGAGGACAAGTTAGGCATCCGTGCGTCGAGCACCACGGAGCTCATCCTCGACGGCTGCGTGGTGCCGGCGGCCAATGTCCTCGGCCCCGTTGGGCAGGGGTACAAGATCGCGATCGAAACGTTGAACGAAGGACGTATCGGCATCGGGGCGCAGATGATCGGCGTCGCGCGCGGTGCGCTGGACGCCACGGTGCAGTACGTGCGCGAGCGAACACAGTTCGGCAAGCCGCTGGCCGAATTCCAGGGCATCCAGTTTCAGCTGGCGCAGGCGGCAACGGAGCTCGAGGCCGCTCGGCTCATGGTGTATAACGCGGCGCGGCTCAAGGATGCGGGCCGGCCGTTCACGCAGGAAGCGGCGATGGCCAAACTGTTCTCGTCGCAGGTGACGGAGCGTGTGACGTCGCTGTGCGTGGAGCTGCACGGCGGCTACGGGTACACCAAGGATTATCCCGTCGAAAAGTTCTATCGCGACGCGAAGATCGGGACGATCTACGAGGGAACGTCCAACATGCAGCTCCAGACGATCGCGAAGCTACTGTTGCGCGGCTAGCGTTGCTGTGCGCGAGTTCGGTGTCGCCGGCGGCTAGAGTCCGCGTCGGTCTAGTGAGCTGCGTCAGAGATTCTGATAGCGGTTATGGGGAATGGGGAAGCGCTCGCTGTCGCTCGCTTGGGGAAGCGCTGCGCTG
>JAICLH010000056.1 GCA_025927495.1 Gemmatimonadaceae bacterium | reverse complement strand
TGAGCGCGGTGAGCGGATCGGTCCGCATCGCGCGCCGTGCCGGCAGACGGCCTACCGATAGCGATACGCGCAGAGCGATTCGCACCTCGCACCTCCGTGTCCCGGGGCGCTATGCGATGGATATGGCGCGTCCTAACCAGACCGTCAAGACGCCTTGCGGCTCAGAACGTCAGCGCGCGCAGATACTCGTAGCTGGTCCTGGCGTCGTCGATCGGCGACGGCGGCTCGTCGTGCTCGACGAACGTGTATTCGATGCCGGCCTGCTCCATGTGCCGGAAGATCCCGCGCCAGTCGATGGTGCCCTGCCCCACATCGACCATCGCCCCGTCCTTGGTGATGTCCTTCGCGTGCACCATCGGGAATCGGCCGGGATCGCGAGCGAAGTACGCGAGCGGATCTTGCCCGCCCTTCACAATCCAGAAAATGTCGAGCTCCATCTTCACGAGCTTGGGATCGCTCTCGGCCAACAGAATGTCGTAGCCTAACTTGTCGCCCACGCGCGCGAATTCGAAGTCGTGATTGTGGTAGGCGAATCCGATTCCGTGTGCGCGCGCCACTTCGGCAGCTGCGGTCATCTCCTGCGCGGCTTTGGTGTAGGCGGCCACCGTGCGCTCGGGTTCATCGATCCACGGGTTCACGATGTAGGTCTGGCCGAGCGTTGCCGCATCATCAAGGGTGCGATCCCAGTTGCCGCGGATGTCCTGCATGCTGATGTGGGACGACCGCGCACGGAGCCCGTGGCGGTCGAGAATCGCACGCATCGCCTTGGCGGTCTTGTTGTGTAGACCGGCCAGTTCGACTTCCCGGTACCCGATCTCGGCGACGGCGGCGATGGTGCCCTCGACATCCTGGTCCATGAGACGACGCACGGTGTAGAGCTGCAGGCCGAGCTGGCCTAACCGTGCGCCGGCCAGCTTGCGCGCGAGGGCCGAGGGACCAAGCAAAGCGCCGGCGGCAAGCATGCCGCCGGCGCTGCGCAGGAATTCACGACGACCGGAATCCACCGTCCGACCCATCCCGGACTAGCGACGCAGCCGCGCCAACAGGCGCAAGATCTCCAGGTAGAGCCAGACCAGCGTCATGAGCAGCGCGAAGCCGCCGTACCACTCCATGTATTTCGGGGCGCCCATCTGCGCGCCGCGCTCGATGAGGTCGAAGTCGAGGATGAGGTTGAGCGCCGCGACCCCCGCGAACACGACACTCAAGCCGATGCCCAACGGTGTCGAGCTCCAGAGAATGGGCATCGACACGTGGAACAGGCCGAGCACCAGCGTCAACACGTAGAACAACATGATGCCGAGGGTCGCCGAGATGATGATGCGGCGGAACATCGGCGTGGCGCGGATCAGGCCGGTCTGGTACGCCAGCAGCATGCCTAACGCAACGGTACACGTGAGCCCGACGGCCTGTAGCGCAATGCCGTGGTACGCCGACGCATACATGGCCGAGATGGCGCCGAGCGCCAGGCCCTCGAGCACCGCGTACAGGGGAGCCGTGAACGGCGACGTCTGCGGCTTGAACATCGCGATGAGCGCGACAATCAAACCGCCGAACACACCGACCCCCACGGCCGGTCCGACGACGCCCGGATTCGACGCGGTCGCCGTCCACACCCAACCGGCCGAAAAGATGGTGAGCGCAACGAGCAGGAGCGCCTTGAGCGCCGTGCCCGAAACCGTCATCCGCTCGGCGCTGACGCCGGCGATCGCATTCCGGAATACAGATTCTCGCAACGCAGGGTTCGTCCGTGCCATGGAATTCTCTTCGCTAGGGGAGAAGACCAATGCCGGCGAACGACGCGCGCTCGCCAATCATTGGACGTTCCTGATACACCATAAAGTTATACAGGATTCCGAGCGCGCGCGCTGGACCTAATGAGGGTCCGGCGGGCCCCCGCGCTGTGAACTTGAACCAGGAGCGCCTGATGCCGCTGGAGCCGCATCGCGGGCAGCGGAGCACGAGCGCGCGAGCGATCATCGTGGCGCGTGATGGGCGCGGCCACGCGAGTTCCTTATCAGACTTCACCTACGCAATTTCGCCGCGATCACCCTCGCCGCCCAGGGCGCCAGGGGCAGAGCCGGGTTCCTGTCCGACTTCGGAGCCCGGAATCGCGGACTCCTGCACCCAGCCCGTGGGTCGCTTGGACCAAACCGAACCGTCGTCGCAGATGACGAGCACGTCGTTGTCGCGGCGCATGGCGGAGACGGGTCGCCGCACGCGCGTGCTGTGTGTTGGAAGACCAGGCTGGCGATCGGGATGCGGCATGCTGTCGGACAGCGCTTCCTCGATATCGTACTCGCGGCCGCCGGAGGTGCGCGGCGCATCCGCGAGGCCGCGCGGCGGGGACGCCGGGACCTCGCGTTCCACAGTAGCCGGCTGTTCGCCTAACGGAGCAGACGCGGCCTCCGGCTGCGCGGCGGCTGCGGCCGGCGCCGGCGTCTCGGGCGCCGTCGGGGCGGCGGGCGGATAGTACGGCTCCTCGGGCGGCTCGTCGGTGGGCGGCGCGTCGGCCAGCGGCGCCTCGCCCAACGGAACCGGACGCTCGCGCAGCCGTGGATAGTTGTGTACGTAGTCCCAGACTTTCGACAGCACGCTCACGGCCTCCGAATGCTCCTCGTCCAGACGGCGGCCGAACTCGGCGTAGGCGGCATCCAGCGCGCGTGTGACGTCGTCGGCCTGCTTGCGGCGCAACTCGGCCTCGCGGCTCGCGGCGTCGCGCTCGGTGCACGCCAGCGCGTACTGCTCGCGCAGCGTGCTGACGTACGACCTGAGCGCCTGCTGGCGTTCCGCGCCCTCGCGCCGTTCCTTCGACAGCTCCGACTCGAGCCGGATGCGCTCGTCTTCGAGAAGTGTGACGCGGCGGGCGAGATCTGCGCGCACGTCGGCCGACTCCGCGCGGTCAGTGTGCAGGTCCTCGGCTGTGCGTTCGAGCAAGGCGCGGGTGGCGGCGAGGTCTGCTTCGAGGCGCGACGTGATGCGCGCCGCGCTCTCGCGCGCGGCCGCGAGCTCGGCGCGCAGCCCAAGCGCGCTTTCCTGCGCGGCGGTGAGCTCGGCCGCGCTCGCGGCGCGGCGAGCGGCCGCGTCCTGTCGCTCGGTCTCGAGGGCCATGCTCAGCCGGAGCTCGTTTTCACGGGCGGCCGCGCGGGTCGCGTCGACCGAATGTTGCAGCTCGGTAATCGTCCGGCGCGCGTGGTCCAGGTCTCCGCCTAACGTCACGCGTTCGCGGCGCACGAGCCCGAGCTCGCGCAGCTCCTCGTCCTGGTGGCGAAGACGCTCGGCGTGTTCCTTGATCGTGTTCTTGAGGCGGTCGATCGACGCCTCGCGGCGACGCAGCTGCACGACGTGCTCGCGCCGCGTCACACGGCGCTGCCGCCTAACAAGCAGGGCCGCGATCAGCGCGCCCACGGCCGCGCCGATCACCAGCCACACAATCACCCACTGGGTTGGCAAACCCACGAGATCGAACCTCGGCATCGAAGCGGTTGCGGCCTACACCGGCCGCTGCGCGACATCGCGCATGAGCCTTCCGAACCAATCGCGGCCCCGGGGATCATAGAATTCGGCATCCCCGAACCGCCGAAGCAAAGCCGCGGCTCGCTCCGGTGCAAGGGACGCGCCTGCATCGGCGCGTGTCGGTAGACATCCAAGCGGTTGACCTTCAACTGGTTAACATGTCTCGCGAAGTGCCGTTGCGCGAGCACATCACCAATCGGCCCGGGTGGATGTCGCCTGCGCGCCACGCGATCCCCCACCGACCTGCCCAGTCACCATCGCGCGTTGCAGCGCATCGAGCATCTGGCGCGCCTGCGATTCCGAGAGCTGCGGGGCGGACTGGCCGCCCTCGGGATTCCCGAAGCCGGCGCCCTGCGATGCGCCGGCACCGGTTCGCGGCGAGCCGGCATACCCTGACTTGGTGAGATTGCCGCCGCCCCAGTCCGCTTTGCGGTGTGGGCCGCCGCCGAACCGCGTCTCCTCGTCGGCAAGACGGCGCAGGGCGAGCTCGAGATTCCATTTCGCATCCACGTCGCGCGGGTCCATGATCAGGGCCTCGGTGTACGAGTTGATCGCGGCGTGGAGCATGGGTCGCTTGTCGGACTCGGCGTCGGCCACGTGCATGTAGGCGTCGCCGAGGTTGAAGAGCGCGCTACGTCTCACGTCCGGCGGCCCGCCCAGCGCGAGACGATAATTGGTGACGGCCTGGTCGAACTGCGCCAGCCGGTAGAGCGTGTTGCCAACGTCGTAGGACAGGAGTGCCGCCGCATCAGGGTCGTTGGACCGGCGCGCATCGCGGGCGAGGGCGCGCAACTCGTCGAGTGCGTCGCGATAGCGGCCGGCCTCGTAGAGCGAGACCGCCCGCGCGGCGCGGCGCGCGTCGATCCGCGGCTGCGCGCCTAACGCACCGGCAAGGCCCGCGGCGACGAGCAGGACGGCGGCCGCGCGGGCAGCGGCGGTGCGCCGCGCCGCGGCCCGGGCCGACGCGCGGGCGGACGGTGCCCGCAGGAGCGACTCGAGCACGAGGGCCAGCAGCGCGAGCGCGGCCGGCCACTCGAAGCGGTCGGTGAGCGCGGCTCGCTCGCGCGATGTGGTGCGGGCTGTGCCTAACTGTCGGATCGCGGCCGTCACCGGTGCGGCGGCGGCAGGGCTCATCCAGCGGACGTACCGGCCACCTGCGATCGCCGCCGTGGCGGCCAGGTCCGCCTCGTCGAGCCGCGACACCACGGGTTGTCCGCGCCAGTCGCGGTGCGGACGCGAATCCGTCGGCGTCTCGGGCACCGTGGCGCCGGCAGGCGAGCCCACGCCGACGGCGTAGAGATGAATGTGCGCGCGGGCCAGGACGCGCGCGCCGTCGCGCATCGATCCCTGCGTGGCCTCGCCGTCCGTTAGGAGCACTACCGTGTGGGAGCCGGCGCCGCCATCGCGGGCGAACGTGGTCGCCGCGAGGTCGAGCGCGCCTTCGACGTCGGTGGCCGGATCGGGAACGTCTTCGGTGCCCACGGCATCGATGAAACGCGCGAATGTGCCGTGATCGGTGGTCAAGGGCAGCTGCAGGAACGCATTGCCGCCGAACACCTCGAGGCCGACGCGGTCGTGCGGCAACGAATCCGCGATCGCGTGCGCGGCGGCTTTGGCCTGGGCGAGGCGCGACGGATATGCGTCGGCGGCGTTCATGGAGCGCGAGAGGTCGAGCACGAACAACACGTCGCGTGACGAGCGTTCGACGGCCGCTCGCGATTCACCCCACTGCGGCCGGGCGAGCGCGACGACGACGAGCGCCAACGCGGCGATGACGAGCGCGTCGGCCGCCGTGCGGCGGCTGCGTGACGGCATGTCCGACGCGCGCGCGACGAGGGATGCGTCGCCGTACCGGGCGCGATCGGCGCGACGGCGGCGGTCGCGTCGCACGAGCGCGTAGATGCCTAACGATAGCACCGGAACGAGTGCGGCGAGCCAGAGCTGGGCGTCGACGTGCATGGTCACGGCACCGTCCGCAGCCACGTCGTGCGCAGCACGAGCTCGAGGGACAGCAGCAGCAGCGCGGGTGCGAGGAACCAGCCGGCGTGTTCGTTCCAGGTGAGCACCTCGCGCTCCTCGAGCGTCGTTTTTTCGACGTGGTCGATTTCGCGCACGATGTCGACGAGGGCGCGCTCGTCGGTGGCCCGGTAGTAGGTACCGCCGGACGTCGCCGCGACCGAGCGCAGTAACTGTTCGTCACGCGCGCTGAGCACCGCCGGTTCCTCGCCGTAGGCGAGCTCGCGCTGCTGGTACTGCTGGCCCATGCCGCGCACCCAGGCATCGGACGGCAGGCGCGAACCGGGGCGCGCGCTCATGCCGATCACGTAGATGCGTACGCCGATGGCGCGCGCAATACGCGCCGCGACGAGCGGGTCGGGGGCGCCGGTGTTGTTGCCGCCGTCGGTCAAGAGCACGATCACGCCGCTGTTGCGCGGCAGGTCCTTGAGATGGTTCTCGGCCATGGCGAGCGCGGTGCCGATGGCGGTGCCGTCCGGCAGCAGGCCAATGTCGACGCGGTTCAGGAGCTCCGTTAGGACCGCGTGGTCGTCGGTGAGCGGAGCCTGCGTGAACGGGCGGCTGGCGAAGATGACGAGGCCCATGAAGTCGCCGCGGCGCTCGTCGATGAAGCGCGTGAGGACGTGCTTGGCCGCCGTGATGCGATTGTCGGGCGCGAAGTCGAGCGCTTTCATCGAGCTGGAAATGTCGAGGGCAATGACGATGTTGCGACCTTTGGTGGACACGTCGCGGACGTCGCCGGGCGAGCGCGGGCGCGCAAGCGCTATGACGAGCGCGAGCAAGCCCAGGGCGCGCAGGGCAACGGGCCACCAGAGCGCGCGTACGCGGCGGGAGCGCGGCGCGGAGTCGAGGAGTGTGAGGGCCGGGAGTGAGAGTGCCGCGGCGGGGGGACGGCGGCGGCGCGGCCAGGCGAACCAGAGGTACGCCGGCACGAGCGCCAGGAGCATGAACGCCCAGGGATCAGCGAAGCGCATCGGTCGCTCCGGCGCCTGCGGGCGCGAAGGCCGGCGAAGCCGCCGCCTCGTGCCACGCGTCGAGCACATCGGCCGAGCGCGCGACGAACGCGCGGGCGGCCTGCGCGTCGGGGCGGAGGCGCGCGAACTTGACGAGGTCGGCCTCGCCTAACAGAGCGCGTGTCGCGCCGGCGTGGCCGGCGAGCGCGGCGGGCAGCGCGCGGAGCAGCTCGGGCGTGGTGCGGTGCGCGGCCGGGATGTCGTGCGCGGACTCGAGGTAGCGGCGGAGCGTGTCGGTGGCCTCGTCGTACACGCGGGCGACGTCGTGCGTCGCGAGGTCGGACTCGCCGAGCGCGCGGAGCCGTGCGCGCGCCGCCTCGTATGCGCCTAACGGAGGCTCGGCCCGTTCCTCGGGCACCTGGGTGCGCCGAGGCCGACGGCCGCGGAGCAGGACGGCCGCGCCCGCGGACACGAGCAGCGCCGCGACGACCACGAGCCACCAGCGCGACGCCGAACCCGCGGAGCCGCCTAACGAGGCGATCGGGCGGATGTCGCGCATGGCGATCGCGGTGTCGGGCAGCGTCGCCGTGACCGTGACGAGCACCGCGCCGCTCACCACCGAATCGGGCACCCCCCCCTCGGCGCCCGCGCGGCGATACGGCAGCGCGAACGCCGGGCTCGTGAGGCTGCCCGTCTGGAAGAACGCGATGCGCGCGCGGTAGCGGTGTGCGCCGTCGGCGGCGCGCGGCAGCGTGTCCATCGCGAGGAGCCGGACGCTCGAGGGCAGCGAGTCGCGCGGATGCGGGTCCCCGGCGATCGACGCGCCTTCGGGGAGCATCGCGCGCAGGTCGACGGTCACCGTATCGCCGACGGTGACCGTGCCGCCGCCGGACGCCTCGAGATGCTGCGCGCAGATGGCACGCGGCGCGAGCGCGACGGTCAGCGCGGCGACGCACGCACACGCCAGGCGCCGGCCCATGTCAGTGCCGCATGCGGCGCTCGCGGCGCCGGAAGAAGCCTAACAATGGGGCGACGTAGCCCTCGGCCGTGCGCAGCCGGATCAGGTCGGCGCCGGCGGTGCGCAACCGACGGGCGACGGCCGCGTCGCGTGCGGCCGCGGCGCGGCCGAACGCGTCGCGGACGTCGCCGCGCGCGCTGTCCACCCACCGCCACTCGTCGCGCTCCGGATCCCGGAGCGCGACGAGCCCGACGTCCGGCAGATACCCGTCCCGCTCGTCGACGAGATGCACACCGATCGTGTCGTGACGCCGCGCCACCACCTCGAGCGCGCGATCGAACTCGCCCGCCATCCAATCGGAAAACACGAACACCACGGACCGGCGCTTGAGGATGCGCATCGCGAAGTCGAACGCGCCCGCGAGATCGGTTCCCGTCCCGCGGGGCTCGAAGGCGACCATTTCGCGAATCACGCGCAGGACGTGTCGCTTGCCCTTGGCCGGGGCGACGAACTGCTCCACGTGATCCGAGAACAGAATCGCGCCCACGCGATCGTTGTTGCGCACGGCAGCCAGCGCCAGGACGGCGCTCACCTCGGTGGCCAGCTCGGCTTTCGTGCGACGGCGCGTGCCGAACGCGTCGGACGCGCTGTGGTCGATGAGAAACAACACGGTGAGCTCGCGCTCCTCGGTGTAGCGCCTAACGTACGGCGCGCCGGTCCGCGCGGTGACGCGCCAGTCGATGGTGCGCACGTCGTCGCCGGGCAGATAGGGCCGCACATCGGCGAACTCCACCCCGCGTCCCTTGAAGACGCTCGAGTATTCCCCGGCCAGCACATCCTGCACCAGTCGCCGGCTGCGAATCTCGAGCTGGCGAACCTGTCGCAGGACCTCGGGCAGACTCACGGCACGCGCAGGGCGTCGAGGATGCGGTCGAGGACTTGATCGGCCGTCACGCTCTCGGCATCCGCCTCATAGGTGAGAATGACGCGGTGGCGCAGCACGTCGTGCGCGAGCGTCTTCAAGTCCGACGGCGCGACGTAGCCGCGCCCATCGAGAAAGGCCTGAGCCTTGGCCGCGCGCACCAACGCGATCGCCGCGCGTGGACTGGCTCCGTACGCGACCAACGGTGCTAACGGAGCGAGGCCGGCGGCCGCCGGGTCGCGCGTGGCGCGCACCAGGTCCAGCGCGTACTCGCGCGCGCGTGGGTCGAGATAGATCTCGTCCACCATGCGGCGCGCGGCGAGGATGCGTTCGGCGTGCACCACGGGTCGTACGACGGGTATGGCGGCGCCGGTCATCCGGTCGAGCATCGCGCTCTCTTCGTCGCGCGCCGGATAGGTGACGAGCAGCTTCATCATGAACCGGTCGATCTGCGCCTCGGGCAGCGGATAGGTCCCTTCCTGCTCGATCGGATTTTGCGTCGCCAGCACGAGGAACGGCTCCTCCAGCGGATACGTCACGCCGCCGATCGTGACCTGCTTTTCCTGCATCGCCTCGAGCAGCGCGCTCTGCACTTTGGCCGGTGCGCGGTTGATCTCGTCGGCGAGAATGATGTTGGCAAAGATCGGCCCTTGCTGCACCGTGAACCCGCCGCTCCGTTGGTCATAGATCATTGTCCCGACGAGGTCGGCGGGCAGCAGATCGGGCGTGAACTGTACGCGACGGAACGACGCATCGATCGATGCCGCGAGCGCGCGCACGGCCAGCGTCTTCGCCAAGCCGGGCACGCCCTCGAGCAACACGTGTCCGTCGGCCAACAGCCCAACGAGCAGGCGATCGAGCATCGACCGCTGACCGATCACGACGCCGCCGAGCTCGGCCCGCATCCGGTCGACGAAGGAACTTTCGCTGCGCACGCGCGCGTTGAGCGCGTCGAGGTCAGTGGTCGTGCGGATGTCCAGGGACATGGAAGAACTATAGAACAGGGAAGTGGCGCCTGACGGCGCCTTGGGGAAGCGCTTCGCTCGGGGAACCGGCGGCGTACACCGCCTTAGGGAATGGGTCACCGTGCTTGGTCACCTCCATTCCCCAAGGCGCCGGCGGGCGCCGCTTCCCCGAGCGAAGCGCTTCCCGAAGGCGCCGCCAGCCGCCGCTTCCCCGGTTAATACGTTATATTTCACGACGCTGGGAGGGTTCCGCACCGCGGAACCAAGGCGTTTCCCAACCGGCCCCCCAGCTCGGTTCCACTCATTACCAATGGGAGACCAGATGAAGCTACCCGCCACAACGCTGCGTCCGACCAACCCGAACGCATAGCCCCGACGGGACACTCGTCCCGCTCGGCAGCATATGCCTGGTCACGAAATGGAACGGCGTGTCGTGCGTTGCCGATATCTGGTCATCGGCAGCGGGGTTGCCGGATTGCACACAGCGTGGCGCGCGTCGCTCTCGGGCGATGTGGTGCTGCTCACCAAGCGGTCGCTGTTCGACAGCGCCACGGCGTACGCGCAGGGTGGGATCGCCGCCGCCATCGGCGCGGGTGATTCGCCGGAGCTCCACCAACGGGATACGCTTGCCGCGGGTGCCGCGATGTGCGACCGCGCGGCAGTGGACGTACTGGTGCACGAGGGGCCGGCACGCGTGCGCGAGTTGCGGTCGGCGGGCGTGCACTTCGATCTGGATCCGCGCGGCGAGTTTCTGTTAGGCAAGGAGGCCGCGCACTCCGAGCGGCGCATCGTGCATGCACACGGCGACCAGACGGGCGCCGAGGTCGTACGCGCGCTCGTCGAGCGGGTGCGCGCAACGGAGCAGGTGCGCGTGCTGGAGCGGACGCGGGCGCTCGAGTTGATCGTCGACGACGGGATCTGTTTCGGCGTGCGCGCGAGCCATGCCGGCGCGCCGCTCGAGATCCATGCCGACGCGACCGTCCTCGCCACCGGTGGATGCGGCCAGGTGTATCGCTACACCACGAATCCGGCCGTGGCGACGGGCGACGGCATCGCACTCGCGTACCGTGCCGGCGCCGAGCTCGAGGACATGGAGTTCGTCCAGTTCCATCCGACGGCGTTGGACACGCCGGAGACGCCGCTCGCGCTCATCTCGGAGGCGGTGCGCGGCGAGGGCGCGATCCTCATCAATACGTTAGGCGAGCGGTTCATGCCGGCGCGCCATCCCGACGCCGAGCTCGCGCCGCGCGACGTCGTGGCGCGCGAAGTGTTCCGCGAGCAGCAGACGACCGGCGGGGTGCGCCTCGACGCCACTGCGTTAGGCGCGGAGTTCGCGCAGCGATTCCCGGGCATCTTCGCGCTGTGCATGGCGCGCGGCGTCGACCCGCGCGTCGAGCCCATCCCGGTGACGCCGGCGGCGCACTACGCCATGGGCGGCATCGTCACGGATCTCGCGGGACGGTCGACATTGCGCCGCCTCTACGCCTGCGGCGAAGTCGCGCGCACCGGCGTGCACGGCGCCAATCGCCTCGCGTCCAACTCGCTGCTCGAAGGACTCGTGTTCGCCGAGCGCGTGGCGCGCGACCTGGAGACGGTATCGCCGCTGGACGCCGTGCCGCCGGCGCGCGAGTGGCGCGTGCCGCCGCTCACCGACCGTGGCGCCGCACAAGTGGCGGCGAACCTGATACGCGAGACGATGTGGAAGCACGCGGGCATCGTGCGGTCCGCCGACGGACTGCGCACGTGCCTCGTGACGCTCGACGACATCGAGCGGCGTCTCCCCGAAGGCGCCACCGAAGAGGCGAACCTGGTGGACACCGCGCGACTCATCGCGCGGGCCGCGCTGCTGCGCGAGGAATCGCGCGGCGGCCATTACCGCGCCGATTTCCCGCGCTCCAGACGAAGCTGGCAGCACCGGCACGTCCTGTGGCGCGGGACGGGCGCGCTCGTGACGACGTGATCCGGAGTCAACATGGCATACACTGATCGATATTCGGCGCTCCAGGATGAGATTCGCGCGCTCGCGCGCGATCGCAATGCCATCATCCTCGCGCACAACTACCAGCGTCCCGAAGTCCAGGACGTGGCGGACGTCGTGGGCGACTCGTTAGGCCTGTCGCGCGAAGCGGCGCGCACCGACGCCGAGGTCATCGTTTTTTGCGGCGTGCACTTCATGGCCGAGACCGCCGCCATCCTCTCGCCGGCGAAAACGGTTCTGCTCCCCGACCTTGGCGCCGGCTGCTCGCTGTCGGCCACCATCGATGCGACACAGCTCCGCGCGTGGAAAGCCGAGCACCCGGGCGCGGTTGTCGTCAGCTACGTGAACACGACGGCGGAGGTGAAAGCGGAGAGCGACTACTGCTGCACATCGGGCAACGCGATCGAGGTGGTGCAGTCGATCGCCGCGGATCGCGAGATCCTGTTTCTCCCCGACATGTTTCTCGGCGCCCACGTTAGGCGCATGACCGGACGGGCCAATATGTACGTATGGATGGGCGAGTGCCACGTGCACGCGGGCATCACGCCGGCGCGCGTCGCTGAGCAGCGCGCGGCGCATCCCGAGGCCGAGTTTCTGGTGCATCCGGAGTGCGGGTGCTCGACGAGCTTGATCGAAGCGATGTCGGCCGGTGACATCGATCCGTCCGGCGTGCAGATATTGTCCACCGAGGGAATGATCCGGCGGCCATCGCAGTCTGATGCCGACACGTTCATCGTCGCCACCGAGGTTGGTATCTTGCATCGCCTCGAGCGGGCGTACCCCGATCGCACGTTTCTCGCTGCAGACGAGCGCGCGTCGTGCCAGTACATGAAGGTCACGACGCTCCCCAAGGTGAAGCATTCACTCGAGGCTCTCGAACATCGCATCACCGTGCCGCGCGAGATCGCGGATCGGGCGCGGGGGGCGATCGATCGGATGGTGTCGATCGGCGGCGCGGCGCCGTCGGCGACGGCGCCCGCGGCGATGGTGGGCGAGTGACCGCGGCTCCTGCTGCCGGGGCCAACGTATCGTTAGGCTTTCCGCTCTCGGCGGCTACGACGCGCGCGCTGGTGCGGGCCGCGCTCGATGAGGACCGTGCCTTTGCCGACATCACGACGCTGGCCACGGTGCCGGCGGACGCGCACGGCCGTGCGGCCATCGTCGCGCGGTCGGCCGGCGTGATCGCGGGGTTGCCGCTCGCGATCGCGGCGTTCGAGATGTTGAGCAGCGATATACAGGCGCGCGTCGTGTCCCGCGATGGCGAACGCGTGGACGCCGGGGGCGTGGTGGCGGACGTCGCCGGGCCGTGGCGCGCGGTGCTCAGTGCGGAGCGCGTCGCGCTCAACTTCGTCCAGCGGTTGTCGGGAGTGGCGACCCTCACCGCACGGTACGTCGAGGCCGTGCGGGGGACCGCGGCACGCATCTACGACACGCGGAAGACGACGCCGACGTTTCGGGCCCTCGAGAAGTACGCCGTGCGGTGCGGCGGCGGCGTGAACCATCGCGCGGACCTGTCCGACGCCGTCTTGATCAAAGACAACCACCTGGCTGCGTTAGGCGGCGACATCGCGCTGGCGGTGCGCCGCGCGCGCGACGCGGGGCGGCCCGGCATCTGCGTCGAAGTCGAGTGCGACGACGTCGCGCAGGTGGAGGCGGCGCTCGCCGCCGGCGCGAATGTGATCCTGCTCGACAACATGTCCCTCGACACGATGCTCGCCTGCGTGGCGCGCGTCGCGGGTCGCGTCCCGCTCGAGGCGTCGGGCGGGGTGACGCTCGATCGCGTGCGGGCGATCGCGGAGACCGGTGTCGATCGCATATCGGTTGGCGGCCTCACGCACTCGACACCCGCTCTGGATCTCGGACTCGACTACCTCGCGGCATCCGGCAACCCCAAGTGAGCGGCGTCTGAATTTCTGATTGCAGTGACACCCGCCCGGCGGGCTTCTTCGCTCTGGACGCGGAAACAGCGGAAACAAGGGGAACGGCCGGTGGCTCGGCGCCATGGGCGAGTGCGGCGTCGCGCAGTGTGTGTTATTGTCCAATAGTCCGGTGATCGCCACCGTGCACGCGCTCGGCGCCGCGCAGGCGAGCCAGCCGCCGTTTCCATTGTTTCCGCTGTTTCCGCGTCCCCCAGAGCGACAGATTACGTCAGGTTTTTCGGAGCGCGAGCAATGGATGTGACGATGACGCTGCGCGGCATTTCCCCGATCGTGGTATTGATCACCGCGACGACTCTCGAAGTGATTGGCGACGCGATCGTGCGCATCGCGCTGTACAATCATCCGGGCGTGACGCCGATTCGCGTGGGGTTATTCGCGTTAGGCGCCGTCCTGTTGTTGGGCTACGGCACTTTCGTCAACCTGACGGCGCTCGAGTTCCGCCACGTCGTCGGCTTGTACATCGCAACGCTGTTCGTGGTGTGGCAGATCATCAACTTCGTGTTCTTTCGGACAGCCCCCACGCTACCGATTCTCGTGGGCGGGGCATTGATCGTGGCCGGCGGCATCATCGTCGCGTTCTGGAAGGCCTAGCCGGCGCCGTCGATCGCACCGCCCGCGTTCGCCTAACGCGTACCGTCGTTGATCAGTCCCAACGCCGAGAGCGCATCGATGAGGCTGCGAAGGGTGTCGGCGGTCGAGCCGCCGGACACGCGGGGCCGCGCGACCGGCGCCGCGCCGTAAAATCCCAGACGTGCCGCGGCGTCCGCTCCGATGCGCAGTGGACCCGGCAATTGGACGCTGCCGTCTCCCGCCCGCGCGAGCGCCGCCGACGGCCGCACGCCGAACTCGCCTAACGATACCGACGCGCCGGCCTGCGCACCGTGCGGCGCGAGCACGATCGGGCCCGGCCACATTCTCGAGACCGTCGCGCCCGCGTACGTGAGCTCGCAGAAACACTCCACCGTGGCCTGGACGCTCGACGCGTGCTCGGCCACGACTAACGATCGGTCGATCGTCCCGCCGGCCAGGGCGACACCGCTCACCCGCAGCACCGCACCATCCTTGGTGACGCGAATCAGTGGCCGCACGAACACGTCCCACTGTGTCGTCGCATCCGGCACGGTCGCCAGCGGATCGCGAAACGTCAGCATGTCAGCCGTGTTGTCGCTCACTTCGGCCGTCTGCCCCTGCCCCGTACCGCCCGTCGCCATCCACGTCCAGCCCGCGAATCGATGCGGCGCCCACGCGGCACCGGCGCGTGTGAGCGATGTGCGCGTCGCCGATGTCGTCGACTGCTTCAGGACCATGGGCGGATTGAGCACGCGGATGCCCGAGAGGTCCGTGTAGTGCGCGGCGGTCGTGATCACGTCGCCGCCGGCCTCTCCCTGGGTTGCGTTAGGCACGAGCGCCGGCGAATCGATCTCGATGTCGGCCACGCGGATCGACCAGAACACGCTGTACGGACTGTACGCGTACGCGAGGAACGCGCGGCTCCCCTCCGAGCGGATGCCCGACACGGTGAAGTAGCCCTGCAACCCGTTCACGATCTGAATGTCCGCGTGCCCCGCCGTCTGCAGCGTGCCGCCGTAGATGGCGACGTTGGTCGCTCGAACGGACACGTTGTAACCGTAGCGCACGGCGTCGATGCCGTGCACGTTGTGATTCAGGTTGTTGGCGAACGTGCCGGTGCCGAACACCCAGCCGTTGCGGTACCACGGACCGGTGTAACCCGGCCCCCCGGCGCCGCGCGCGCGGCAGTTGTGGAACTCGGTGATGTCCTCCTGGAAGTTGTCGTAGCGGTCGTCGAGGCCGCCGATCTGCCACGCCGCCTCCCACGTTAGGCCGCCCACCTTGATGAAGGCGAAGTTCGTGGACGACGACCCGCGCGCCGTCAGCTCCGGGTTGCGATGATAATAGATACCGGTGTACGCACCGGCTTCGGATGCACCCTCGACGCTGAAACGATCGAACGATCCCTCGAAGCAGCCATCCAGATCGAGCACGGCCTCCGGCAATACGACGAACATCGTGGTCGCATCCGGCGCGATGTGCAGCGCCTTCGTGAACGTGATCGAGTCGGCGGTGTTGCTCGCAACCTTGGCGCTCTGGCCGGCACCGGTGCCGGCCGTCATGCACACCCACATGTCGCGCAGCTCGTCGGCGCGCCACGCGGCGCCCGAGCGCGCGATCGTGAGCGTGCTCCCGCCGGTCGCGCGCGCAGCGGGCGTGCCGTGCGCGCGGATCACCGAGTTCTCCATGCCGGCGCCGGTGATCGCACAGCCTTCGATGCTCACGATGCGCAGCGGCTGCGTGACGCGATACACGGCGCCTCCGCCTAACCGCATGCGCGCCGTGGCCCACCGCGGCGGACCTTTCGTGGTCGGGAGCACCGCGCCGCGCGGCGGCAGGGTGGTGAATCCCTCGAACGGCGTGCCGCAAGAGGCGTCGATGCACGATTGCAACGCGACGGTGTCATCCGTCGTTCCGTCGCCGCGCGCGCCCCACCATTCGGGGAGCACGTCGGACAGGAGCGCGGCGCGCGTGGCCGGGCCGGTGACATTCGGCGGGATGAAGCGCACCGTTAGGCCGGGGCCGAAAATCTGGTGGAGGCCGGCCTGGATCGCGCCGCGGACGAGAAGCGTGGGCGTCGCCCCGGCGCGCGCGACGAGGCGCGCACCGTTCACGAACCACATCGCGATGTTCCGCGGAATCTCCACGTCGGCGGTGAGCACGTACTCACCGGGCGGGAAGTACATCGTGCCGCCCAACGCCGGGATCGTTTTCGCGAGGTCGCGCAACGCCGCGGACACGTCGCCGGCGCCGGCCGTTGCGCCGTGCGACGTCACATCGAAGAGGCCGCCGAAATCCGCCATGGCGGAGCAATGTGCGAGGAAGCGATGATGACCGGAAGGATTCGATCACGATCTTTGCGCCGATCCACGACATCGTGCGCGCGTGAACCCTTGCGTTCCAGAACAGCCGAGCCGAGCCTTATGGGTATGCCAGCCGCTGCGAACCGGTGGACCGCGGACGAGGTGCGCGCGTTACCCGACGATGGCAATCGCTACGAGCTCGTCTCGGGCGAGCTTGTCGTGACGCCGGCGCCGCGTGGCGTGCATCAAGTCGCGGTCTTCAGGCTCGCCAAACACATTGCCACGTGGCTCGAGCGTTCGGACGCCGGACAGGTCCTCTTCTCCCCTGCCGATCTGTCGCTAGGCGACGATGAAGTGTTACAGCCGGACTTGTTCGTGTACCGCACGGCAACAGGCCGCGAGCTCGTGGACTGGGCCGATATCACATCGCTCGCGTTGGTTGTCGAAGTGCTCTCTCCGTCGTCGGCACGGTACGATCGCCAACTCAAGCGGCGCCGCTACCAGCGCGCCCGCATTCCCGAATACTGGATCGTCGACCTGGATTCGCGCCTCGTCGAACGGTGGCGGCCGGACGACGAGCGCCCGGAGATCCTCGAGGATCGACTGACGTGGGAGCCCGTGTCCGGCGTCGAACCGTTCGAGCTCGACCTCACAGCGCTCTTTGGGGAGCTGTGGGGCGATGACCGGTCAATCCACTGACCACGA
>JAICLH010000215.1 GCA_025927495.1 Gemmatimonadaceae bacterium | reverse complement strand
TGGTGTGCACGACGTGAGTGCCCTGTGCGAGCCCGCGCGATGCGGCACTCTCCACCCAGAGACAACTGATGTCCTTCCACTCCCTCAGGCGGCGTCGCCGCCGCTTCCCCCAGCGCAGCGCTTCCCCGAGCGAGCGCCAGCGAGCGCTTCCCTCTTCCCTCCTCGGGGGTCTTGGTTTTCCGGTGATCGCGGCCCAGAATACGCAAGCGATCGTGAGGCCGCACGCGCTTCGTGCGCCGCGATCGTCCTGCTCTCACGCCGACACGACATGGCAGTGGCCGCGAAGAACAAGAACAAGAAAAATACGCCCGCGTCGTCGAAGCGACGCAACGTCGTGGCGGAAGCACGCGGTCCACGCAAGTCGCCGCGCGACGCCCTCATCGAGTGGAGCCGCACGATCATCGCGGCCGCGGCGATCTTTCTGTTCGTCACCACGTTCCTCGTCGAGGCGTATCGCATTCCGTCGGGCAGCATGGAGCCGACACTCCTCGTCGGCGATTTTCTGTTCGCCAACAAGATCATCTTCGGCGCGCACGTTCCGTTCACGCACGTCAACCTGCCCGGTTTCCGCGATCCGCATCGCGGCGAGGTCGTGGTATATCAATCGCCGTCGCAGGATCGACTGCCGGCAAACTTGCGCGTGAAGGACGAGCTCACGCCGATCGTCGTGAAGCGATTGGTGGGAGTGGCCGGCGACACGTTGTACATGCGCGACGGCATGTTGTACGTGAACGGACTTGCCCAACGACAGGGATTCGGCGTGGGCGACAAGCCATACGACTTCGTCGACACGCCGGACTCGCTCTTCAATTGGCAGGTTCCGTTCGAGATCAAGGGATCGCGCTTCGGGCAGGCGCCGGCGCATCCGTCGCACGACAACTGGGGTCCGTTCGTCGTGCCCGCGGGCCACTATTTCTCGTTGGGCGACAACCGATACAACTCCGTCGACGCGCGATACTACGGCTTCGTGCCGCGGGCGAACATCCGTGGCAAGCCGATGTTCATCTACATGTCGTTCGACTTCGATGACCTTCGTGTTCGCTGGAGTCGCTTCGGGACGATCATCCGCTAGCGGTTAGGCGCGAGCGTCGCGTCGGCTCAGAGCTCGCCATCCGCGAGGCGCTTCCACATTTGATATTCGGGGCCGGCGTCCCACTCGGGCCATTCGGTGTCGTTGCGTTGCCAGGCGTCCTGTGCGGTGTCGTACACGCCGCCGCGCCATGCGTCCGGATCACCGAATGACACGTCTTCCGACCACTGCGGTTCCTCTGGTTCGTCGTCTTGCCAATCGTCGTGGTCGCGCCACGCCTTCGACATGATTGTTCTCCTGCTCCTGCCGATCGAGTCGCCGCGCAGCGCCGGTCCCGGTATCGGATCGCCGGGCGACATTACGTGAGCGACGCCCGGCAGGCGTACACGCAACGAAACAGCCGTTCGGGCGTCATTTCCTCGAGCGGTTCCATTTCGACACACGCCCGCCGCCCACGCGCTTCCACCGTACGTTCTCCAGCATCCACGCGCTCCCTGGTGATACCCCGCTGGGCATGAGTCGGTTTTCATTTATTTCATCGCAGCCTGCTGCGGTCGTGGCCGCCGGTGCGCTGGCGGTCGTGACGATCGCCGTGCTTGGATTGGGCCATGCGCATGCAGCGCCGCTCATTACTGACGGCCTGTTGACGGCGGAATTCGCGGCGTGCATGGCGATGTTCGCCGACGCGCGCACCACCTCGCGGGGGACGCGCCGCGCGCTCTTCACCGCGCTTGCGTTAGCAGCGTCGTTCGGGCTCATCGGACACGCGTCGTGGACGCTCGTGGAGATGGTCTCCGGACGGCCTCCGCGCCCGCCGTACGTCGAAGCGCTCACTGGCGTCGCGCTGCAGGTGAGCGCGATGGTCGGCTTTGCGATGGCGCTCACGCGCTACCGCCACCGCAATTGGATGCGGTTCGAGGCGATGGTCGATGCGTTACTGCTGATCGCCGCGGCGGTGATCGTCATCGCGCAGGTGTCGGCGTATCCGGACGCGGTGGCGGCGGCGACGACGAGCCCCGCGATGCGCCTCGCGGCGCTCGGTTGGAACGTGTTGGGCGCGGCGAACCTGATTCTCATCGTGCTGCTGCTCGTGTGGCGCGGCGAGGTGTTGGGCACGCGTCTCTCCGCCGGCCTCACGGCCGGAGCCGTTGCGTTAGGCCTCGGCAATTTCTTCTATGGGCGCGTCGTGCTGCTGGCCGGCGGACCCGTCCCACGGTCGACCGGGCTGCTGTGGTCGCTGGCGGTGTTGTGCGTGGCGGCCACCCTGCACGAGCCGCGGCGCGCACCGGGCGCCATCGAGGAATCCGTCGAATCGCCCACCTACGCGAGCGATGCGGCGCGGGTGCGCACGTTCTCGATCGTGGTCGCGATTCTGATCGCCACGCTCAGTGCGTCGATGCTCGCGTTCCGCCGCGGGCACGGTGTTGCGTTAGGCGTTGCGCTCACGGCGTTCGGCGTGCTCCTGGCGCTGCGCGCCGGCCACGCGCTCTGGACGCACCGCCGCACCACCATGGTGCTGGAGCACGCGGCCATCGCCGAGCGCGAGATCGCGTCGCTCCTCGAGCAGCGCGTGGATGCGCGCACGGCCGAGCTCGCCGAAGCGCACCGCGTGATGCAGCGGATGTGGACGTTAGGCCAACAGATCGCGCTCGAGCTGACGCCGGAGCGCGTGCTGCGCCGGTTCATCGAGGCCGCGATGGATGTGCTCCGCGTGGATGGCGGCGCCGTCGGCCTCGTCTCCGGCGATCGCGTCCAGGTGGCGATCACCGCGGGCCTCGACGGCGCACCGTCGATCGCCGGCCACAGCTTCCCCGTGTCCACCTCGGCGATGGGACGTGTGGTCCGCACCGCCGAAGCGTGGTGGACGGCCGACGCGCAGCGCTCGCCCGCCGCCGAAGAGGACCTGCCGGTGGCCGACGGCGCGCGCGCAGTGGTGGTGATCCCGCTCCAGCGCCGCGGCGAGTGCATCGGCGCGATCATGCTCGTGTCGCGTGTGTCGCGCTCCTTCTCCGACAGCGAGATCTCGCACGTCGAGGCCATGGCCGACCTGCTGTCGGTCGCCCTCGCCAACGCCGACCTGCTCGAGACGCTCCGCAAGGCGGAATGGCGCTTCCGCACCCTGTTCCGCGTCGCGCCCGACGCCGTGCTCACGCTGTTCGCCAGCGGCCGCATCGCCGAAGCGAACGACGCCGTGCGCGACATCCTCGGTCTCTACCCGGCGCAGGTGGTTGGGCGAACGCTCGACGAATTCGTGGTCGAAGAGGAGATGGCCCGCTTCCGCACGGAGTTCCAGAACGTGTTGAGCGGGCGGCCGACGCGCCTCGAACTGCACCTGCGACACGAAGCGGGCGTGCGGGTGGTCGCGTTAGCCGCACGACTACTTCCGGAGACGGATCCGCCGATGATCCTCATCCTGGGCCGCGACATGACCGCCGAGCGCGAGATGCGCATGCGCCTGGCCGAAACGGAGCGCCTCGCCGCGGTGGGCGAGCTCGTGGCCGGCGTGGCGCACGAAGTGAACAACCCGCTGTGCACCATCAGTGCGTTCGCCCAACTGTTGCAGCGCGACGGCGCCATGACGGCGGATCAGCGCGAATCGGTGGACATCATCGCGTCGGAGACGATGCGCGCGAGTCAGGTGCTGCGCGACCTGCTCACGTTCGCGCGGCGCAGCGAGACCGATTCGACGAAGATCCAGCTCAACGAGCTGATCGAGCGCACGATGCGCCTGCGCAGCTACGAGATGTCATCGTTGGGCATCACGTCCGAGCAGACGTTGGCAGCGGAACTGCCGATGGTGCAGGGCGACCCACGGCAGCTGCAGCAAGTGCTGCTGAATCTCGTCATGAACGCGATTCAGGCCATGGAGCCGTTGGGCGGCGGCTCGCTGCGCGTCATCACGCGCCGCGATGACGATCGTGTGTTGGTCGAAGTGGCGGACACAGGGCCCGGCATACCGGCGGAAGCGCGCGCGCACGTATTCGAGCCGTTCTTCACGACGAAGCGGGACGGCACGGGTCTGGGCTTGAGTGTGAGCTACGGCATTGTGGCCGCGCACGGCGGCACGATATCCATTGCGCACACGGATGCAGATGGCACAATGTTTCGAGTGACGCTGCCGGCAACGGAAGATGTCGAAGTGCGGGAGCAGCCCGCGCCGGTCCTCGCGGAGGCGCCGTCGTCGCCGTTGTCCGGCATTCAGATGCTGTTCGTGGACGACGAGCTGGCGCTGCATCGCGGCATTCGGAGTTATGCGCGACGCCGCGGGTTCGGCGTGGTGACCGTCCCGGATGGCGCGGCCGCGCTGGACGCCGCTCGGCGGTCGCGGTTCGACGTCGTGGTCTGCGACCTGCGCATGAGCGGCATCGACGGGCCCGCGTTCTACGAAGTGTTGCGACGGGAGCATCCGTCGTTGGCGTTGCGGACGCTCTTCATCACCGGCGATTTGGTGAGCGCGAGCAGCCGGGCGTTTCTCGAATCCGCGGGGCAGCCGGTGCTGGCCAAGCCGTTCGACCTGGAGCGGTTGGAGGTGTCCGTCGCGTCGTTGTTGCGCGAGGCCCCGGCCGCTACTGTCTAACGGAAGCACCGCGAGGATACAGCATGGAGACCAGGACCGCGCTGCTGGTGAGCTTTCTCGCACTGGGTGCGCTGTGTTGCGCGGCCTTCATCGCCGCGCGGTTGCGCAAGCTGTCGGCGCAGCGCGCGGACGCGGCGATTCGCGCCGCGGCGACGCTCGCCGAGCTCCACCTGATGACCAAGGAATTGAAGGCGCGGCAGGCGAACGAGCCTTCGGAAGACACCGCGCTCTCGCCGGGCGAACGGCTCCTGCGGCGCTATCCCGGCCAGTCGGCCGGAACCCCATCCGAGTAAGCGCGAGGCGAATCGCAATGCCCACTACTCTCGTTTAGGCATGCCAGAATTTTTTCCGCGACGCACGATCGAGTTCCGCGCCGTCGAGCTCAAGCTGCCGCGGCGCGTGTCGTTGTCGCTCATTGGCATGGCCGCGGTCACGGCCGTGCTCGTGCGGCTGCTGCGCCTGCTGGTGCTGTCGAACCGCACGCTCACGCTGTGGGAGATCCTGCCGATCTTCGCCATCGGCTACATCATTCTGTTAGGCATGACGGCCGCGTACCTCGGCAACCATCCCGTTCATCAATGGATCTGGCGAGCCCCGCTGTTCGCCGTGCTCGAGAGCATCGCCGAAGCGCTGGCCAGCGCGGTGCTCATCTACCTGCACGTCGAGCGCATCGGGCAGGCGCGCGCCGAGTGGGCGAACTGGCTGCCCATGTCGCTCACGACCCTCGTGCGGCGCGGCATCACCGTCGTGGTGTTCGCCCTCGTGCTCGCGTTCGTCGTGCAGCTCGTGCGGAGCACCCTCATCGAGAAAGAACGCGGCGACCACGAGAAGCGCGCCTGATAGAGCGGACACGACCGGACACAGCCGGACAAGGCCGGATCGTTCGGAAGCACGGCAAACCTCAGCGCGCGCGATCCAAGTCTCGTCTAGCCTCATCCGAACGGTCCGGCAGTGTCAGGCTCTGTCCAGACGTGTCCGCCCTAATATCTTTGGAATCGTACGCGCGACGACGCGCCGCTTCCTCCAGCTTGGGACCCGTGCCGCAAAAACCCCGCAGTTCGAAGTCTCTCATCGTGGTTGGCGACCGCGTACTCGTCGCCCTCGAGGAGGGCGAAGAACGCAGCAAGGTGGGACTCTATCTGCCGCCGACGGCAGTCGACAGTCAGGCGGTGCAGGGCGGCCGGATCACGGCCACTGGCCCGGGACTGCCGATGCCGGATCCGGGCGAATTGGGGGACGAGCCGTGGCGCACGGCGCGACGCGAGACGCGATTCGTGCCCATGCAAGCACGAGTCGGGGACTACGCGCTGTTCTTCCGTAAGGCGGGAGTCGAGATCACGTTCGAGGGCGATCGCTATCTCGTCGTGCCGCAAACCGCCATCCTCGCCCTCGTTCGCGACGGCGACACCGAGGACTCGTGAGGTGCATCAGAAATTATGATAGCGGAGATGAGGGAATGGGGAAGCGCTCGCTGTCGCTCGCTTGGGGGAAGCGCTGCGCTGAGGGAAGCGGCGGCGACGCCGCCTGAGGGGTGGAAGGACATCAGTTGTCTCTGGGTGGAGAGTCTCGAATCGCCGAGGCGCGCGCGCATGGCACTCACGTCGTGCAGACCATTGATGTTGTTCCACCCCTCAGGCGGCGTCGCCGCCGCTTCCCTCAGCGCAGCGCTTCCCCAAGCGAGCGCCAGCGAGCGCTTCCCCATTCCCTGACTGCTATCCGAACCTC
>JAICLH010000279.1 GCA_025927495.1 Gemmatimonadaceae bacterium | reverse complement strand
TTCGAGCCATTGATGGGTCTCGTGCATCCGCATCCCGCGCTCAAGGTGTCCGTGCCGATGAATCCGATGGTGGACGGCTGGATGGGGGACGACTGGTTCCACAACGGCGCGTTCCGCGAGCAGAACATGCCGTACATCCTCGAGCAGGAAGCGACGCGCGACAACAGCGCCAAATGGTGGACCGACCACTTCGACGACTACGATGTCTACATGCAGTCCGGCTCGGCCGGCGAGTTAGGCAAACTGCACGGGCTCGAGCAGGTCGGCTTCTGGAACAAGATCCTGGCGCACCCGAGCTACGACGCGTGGTGGCAGCAGCAGGCCATGGACAAGATTCTCGGCGCCCAGCCGATCACCGTCCCGGTGATGCTCGTCCACAGCCTCTGGGATCAGGAAGACATCTACGGCGCGATCGCCGTGTACAAGGCGATCAAGCCCAAGGACACGTCCAACGACAAGGTCTTCCTCGTCATCGGCCCATGGCACCACGGACAGGAGATCGAAAACGGTAGTTCGTTGGGCGCGATCGATTTCCAGGCGAACAGGTCGGAATACTTCCAGCGCACCATCCTCGGCCCGTTCCTCGCGCACTATCTCAAGGACGGCGCGCCGCCGATGGATGTCGCGCCCGTGAACGCGTACGAAACCGGTACCAATCGATGGGAGCGCCTGCGCGCGTGGCCGTCGGGCTGCGACGCCGGCTGCGCCATCCGCCCCACGCCCCTCTATCTCGGCGGCGGCCTAACGGCGAGGTTCGATGCGCCCACGGCGGCCGCACCGGATGCCGCGTTCGATGCGTACATCTCGGATCCCGCGAAGCCCGTCCCGTTCCGCACGCGGCCCATCCAGCCGGTCGGCTATACGCCGCCGATGACGTGGGTGCAGTGGCTGGTGGACGACCAGCGGGAGGTGGGGGGCCGCACCGACGTGCTCTCGTACGAGACCGGCGTCCTAACGGAACCGGTCAAGATCAGCGGCCAGCCGGTGGCCAACCTCGTCGCGTCCACCACGGGCACCGACGCCGATTGGGTGGTCAAGCTGATCGACGTCTACCCCGACGAAGTGGGCGACGATCCGGGCATGGGCGGCTACGAGCTTCCGGTGTCGATGGACATTTTCCGGGGCCGGTACCGCGAGAGCTTCGCGACGCCGAAGGCGATCACGCCGAACGAGCCGCTGCTGTACAAATTCGACCTGCCCACCACCAACCATGTCTTCCTGCCCGGCCACCGGATCATGGTCCAGATCCAGTCGAGCTGGTTCCCGCTCTACGACCGGAACCCCCAAACCTTCGTGTCCAACATCTTCTGGGCCAAGCCAGGCGACTACAAGAAGGCCGAGCAGCGGGTGTTCCATGAGCCCGGGCACGCGAGCTTCGTGCAACTGCCGGTCGTGACGGGCGGGCGGTAAGAATCGAGTCAGAAGACGTGGGCGCCGCCGGTGACACACTTGACCGGACCACCGGGCGAGCGCATGGTGATGCGGTCCGTGCACAGGAGGGTCGCGTGCCGAATCCCGAAGCGGTTGAGCATCCACCCGAGCGCCGAAGGACAGTGCGATCCATCGCGGTGCGCGTGCTCGTGCACCTCGCGTTGCTGCTCGTCGCCGTCGGATGTCTGGGCGCCTACCAACACTTCAAGCTCGCCGGCGCATCGAACGCGGCGTGGGCCAGCCTTGGCGGCGCAGCGCTGTTCGGCTTCGCGCCGCTGCGCGACGTGACGCACATCGTGTTCGGCATCGAGGGCCGGATTCTGCACGTGGTGCACGGCTTAGGCGGGCTGGCGTTGGGCGCGCTGCCGCTCACCGGCGTCGTCACGGGGACGCCGGTCTTGACGCACGCGGCGACGGCGCCGTTCGCGATCATGGGAGCGGCGCAGGCGCTCATGCACTCGAACACACCGCGGAATGCGGAGCAGGCCGCGGCGCTCAATCGGTTCGTCGCCAGCATGCCCGAGCTCGAGCTGGTCGGGAATCCCCGCAATTTCTCGACGCCGCAGGGCGCCCAACGCGCGGTTACGGCCCTCGCGGACATCATCGGCAAGGCGCAGTCGTTAGGCGAGACCGAGCTCGCCGCCGATCCCAAGTTCCAGAGCGCGTGGCGCCAGGCGTCGGCGCGCTTCGGCGCCAACCTGGGCCTCGACGCCGTGGACGAAGCCCTCGGCAAGCTCGCCGCGAATCCGGCGACCGCGAGCGCGGTGCCGGGTCTCCGGACACGACTGGCCGCCGCGCGGCGGACGCTCGCCGCTCCGGCGCCCCGCACCTAGCAATGAGGTCCCGGTCGCGCACGGTCATGCTGGCGGCGCTGATCGGCGCGCTCGCGGGCGCGCTGATCACCAAATTCGCCGGGCGCGCGCCTAACGGAAGCGGCGCGAGACACGCTGTCTGGTCGACATCGTCGGTGCTCTCCGGCTTCACACCCATGCTGTGGGCGTCGCTCGCCGTGTGGGTCGTGTTCAGCCTCTACTGGGAGATCGCCGCGACGAGCGCCGCGCCCGTGGAGCGACGCGAATCGGCTGTATCGCGCGCGGTCCACGTCACGCTGGTCTCGATCGGACAACTACTGGTGTTCTTTGGAATCCCGGGGCTGCGCGCGCGATTCGTGCCGGCATCGATGGTGCTCGCTGCGGCGGCGCTGGCCATCCAACTCCTGTTTCTGGTGCTGGCGGTCTGGTCGCGCCGTATCCTGGGCCGCAACTGGAGCGGCGCGATCGCAGCCACCGAAGGGCAGCAGTTGGTGCGCGCCGGCCCGTATCGATCGCTCCGGCATCCCATCTACACTGCCCTGTTAGGCATGTACGCGTGCTCGGCGCTCATCTCCGGCGAGATACACGCGCTCGTCGGGCTCGTGCTTCTCGTCGCGGCCTATTGGCGCAAGGTGCGGCTCGAGGAGCAGCACCTGGCATCGCACTTCGGACCGTCGTATCGCGAATACCGCGATGCGACATGGGGCGCCGTTCCGGGTCTCTTCTAGTGAGCTGCGTCAGAGATTCTGATAGCGGTTATGGGGAATGGGGAAGCGCTCGCTGGCGCTCGCTTGGGGAAGCGCTGCGCTGAGGGAAGCGGCGGCGACGCCGCCTGAGGGGTGGAAGGACATCAGTTGTCCCTGGGTGGAGAGTCTCAAATCGCCGAGACTCGCGCGCATGGCACTCACGTCGTGCAGACCATTGATGTTGTTCCACC
>JAICLH010000149.1 GCA_025927495.1 Gemmatimonadaceae bacterium | reverse complement strand
TGGTTCCGCGCGACGCCGACGACGTCGTCGCCGCGGTCGCGGTGTGTCGTGAATTCGGCGCGCCGATCGTTTCGCGCGGAGGTGCCACCGATCTGGCCGGCGCGACGTGCAACGCCGCCGTGATCCTGGACATGAGCAAATACATGAATCATGTCCTCGACATCGACTGGGACAACAAGTGCGCGCTCGTCGAACCGGGCACGGTCCTCGACGATCTGCGCAACAAGGCCGAAGCACGACACCTCACGTTCGGCCCTGATCCGGCGACGCACTCGCGGAATACCCTCGGCGGTATGATCGGCAACAACTCCTGCGGCATGCATGCGCAGATGGCCGGCAAGGTGGAAGAGAACACGCTTGCGCTCGAGGTGCTGACGTACGACGGCGAACGAATGTGGGTCGGGCCGACCAGCGACGGTGAGTTGGCATCGATTATCGGCGACGGCGGCGTGCGAGGCGAGATCTATTCGCGCCTCGAGCACATCCGCGACAAGTACGGTGATCTGATTCGCCGCAAGTTTCCGCGCATCCCGCGGCTCGTCTCGGGCTACGCATTGCACCAGTTGCTCCCCGAGCACGGCTTCAACGTCGCCCGCGCCCTCGTCGGCACGGAGAGCACGTGCGTCACTGTCCTCCAGGCCAAGCTCCGACTGGTGCACAGTCCTCCGGTGCGAACACTCGTCGTCGTCGGCTTCCCCGACATCTTCACCGCTGGCGACCATGTCGCCTTCTGCAACGAGTTCAAGCCGATCGCCCTCGAGGGCATCGACGCGAGCATGTTCCGCTACATGCACGACAAAGGCATGTCGACCGCCGGGCGAAAGCTCTTCCCCGACGGAAACGCCTGGCTCGTCGTTGAGTTCGGCGGCGACACCGCGGCCGAGGCGGCCGCGTCGGCGCAGCGGCTCGTCAGTGCGGTGCAACACGACAGGAATCCCAGGCCGTCCAAGCTCTTCGAGGACGTGCGCCAGGAACACCTCGTCTGGCAAATTCGCGAATCGGGCTTGGGCTCGACATCAAAGATCCCTCATGACCCCGATTTCTATCCGGGCTGGGAGGATTCCGCGGTCCCGCCCGAACAGGTCGGCAGCTACTTACGCGACCTCCAGCAGTTGCTCGACCAGTACGGCTACACGGCATCCCTCTACGGCCACTTCGGGCAGGGATGCATCCATTGTAGCATCGACTTCGACCTCTACACGGCCGAGGGAATCGATCGCTGGAAGCGTTTTCTCAACGACGCCGCGCATCTCGTGACGTCGTATGGCGGCTCGTTGTCGGGTGAGCATGGCGACGGCCAGGCACGCGGAAGCTTGCTTCCAATCATGTTCGGCGACGAGCTCGTGAACGCCTTTCGCGAGTTCAAGGCGGCGTGGGATCCGCGCGGCAAGATGAACCCCGGGAAGGTCGTCGATGCGTATCCCGTCGACGAGAATCTCCGCTGGGGCACGCACTACCATCCTTGGGAACCCGCCACCTACTTCGCCTTTCGCGAAGATCGCGGAAGCTTCTCCTACGCGGCCAACCGCTGCGTCGGCACGGGCAAGTGTCGTAAGCACGACAGCGGTACGATGTGTCCGAGCTACATGGCCACGCGTGAAGAGAAACACTCGACCCGTGGACGCTCCCGATTGCTCTTCGAGATGCTCGAGGGCAATCCCCTCACCGACGGGTGGCGCAGCGATGCGGTCAAAGAGGCCCTCGACCTGTGCCTCGCCTGCAAGGCGTGTCGTGGCGAATGCCCCGTGGGCGTCGACATGGCGACCTACAAAGCCGAGTTCCTCGCGCATTATCACCAGGACAAGCGCCGTCCGCTCTCGGCGTATGCCTTCGGATGGATGCACCGGTGGGCGCCCCTCGCGTCGCTCGCGCCCTGGGCCGCGAACTTCGTCACGCAGACTCCAGGTCTGCGAGGCATCGCAAAGTCCGCCGTTGGTATCGCGCCGGAACGCCGCATTCCTCGCTTCGCTCCTCACACCTTTCGCCACCGGTTCGACCAGCACCGCGCGCCGAACCCCAACGCGCCGCCCGTCATCCTCTGGCCCGACACGTGGAACAATTACTTCCTGCCGGAAACGGCGACGGCAGCCGTGCACGTGCTCGAGAAGGCAGGCTTTCGTGTTCTGCTTCCCTCCCGTCGGCTGTGTTGCGGCAGACCGCTCTACGACTATGGCATGCTTCCGCTTGCCCGGAAGCTTTTGCGCACGACACTCGACGCGTTGCGCGCCGACATCGCGGACGGCACATGCGTCGTCGGACTCGAGCCCAGTTGCGTCTCGGTATTTCGCGACGAGCTCGTGAACATGTTCCCTGACGACCCCGACGCGAAGCGCCTCGCCGAACAGACCTTTTTGCTCGGTGAGTTCCTCGTGCGGAAGGTGCCGCACTTCCCTCTCCCCCGCCTCCAACGCAAGGCTGTGATTCACGGACACTGTCACGCCAAGTCCGTGCTCGGCTTCGATTCCCAACGCGAACTGTTCGATGCCGCGGGTCTGGATTACACCATCCTCGACTCTGGCTGCTGCGGAATGGCCGGCGCCTTCGGCTACGAGAAGGGCGAGCACTATCGCGTCTCGATCGCCTGCGGCGAGCGCGTGCTCCTTCCCGCGGTTCGCAACGCCGCCGGCGATACACTCATCGTCGCCGACGGTTTCAGTTGCCGCGAGCAGATCGCGCAAACGACCAATCGTCGCGCAATGCATCTCGCCGAGGTGCTGCAGCTCGCGATCACCGGCGCCGAGCAATAGGGCGAGATCATGGCCGCGATCTTTCCGCCATGGGCGAATGTCGCCGCTCGAGCATCGCTGATCGCCGGCGTGTGCGCGCTCGGCGGCCTCGCGGTTGGCGTCATGGCATGGGCGCGAACGCCAAACGCCACGCGTCGCTACCAGCCGGTATCGCAGCCGGTGCCCTTCGATCACCGCGTTCACGTAGCGGGTGAACACATCGACTGTCGCTATTGCCATTTCTCAGTCGAGCGTTCGTCGACGGCCGGCATTCCTCCGAGCACGACATGTGTGCCGTGCCACAGTACGACGTGGTTGACGTCCGCGACGCTCGCGCCAGTCGTGAAGAGCGTCGAGACGAACACACCGCTGCGCTGGAACCGTGTCACCGCCCTGCCGGGCTTCGTGTACTTCAACCACGCGGTCCACGTGAACAACGGCGTTCACTGCGAGACCTGCCACGGCCGCGTCGACCGAATGGCCGCCGTGTATCAGGCCGAGCCGCTGACGATGAACTGGTGCGTCTCCTGCCATCGCGCGCGCGCGCCGCGTCTCACGAATTGCTCGACCTGTCATCGCTGAGGAGCGAGCATGCATCGACATGACGCGCATCAAGAACCACATGACGAGCTGACGAGGCGGACCTTTCTCAAGGCACTCGGAGCAAGTCTTGCTCTGGCGGGGCTGGACGGCTGCACGCGCCTGCCCGCCGAGAAGATTCTCCCCTACGTGAATCAGCCGCCGGAGCTCACGCCCGGCATTCCGCTGCATTACGCCACGTCAATGGTCCTCGACGGCTTCGCCACTGGTCTCATCGTCGAAGCCCATGAAGGCCGGCCAACGAAAATCGAAGGCAATCCCGAGCACCCCGCGAGCCTCGGCGCCGCCGGCCTGCTCGAGCAAGCGTCGCTGCTCCAACTCTACGACCCCGATCGTGCAACCCACCTGCGCAACGGTTCGGCGCCCTCGAGCTGGCAGGCCTTCGTCACCGCGTTTTCGCCCGCGGCGTTGCGACAACGGGTCGGGGCGCGTGGCGAGCGGCTCGCCTTGCTCCTCGAGCCGACGTCGTCGCCGCTGATTGCGTCCCGAGTCGACGTCCTTCGCACGCTCTATCCGGCGATGCGCGTGTTTGTCGACGCACCGCTCGGCGCTACCGGGATGGACGGCGCGTTCACCGCAACCGGAGTCATCCCGCAGTATGACTTCCGCGCGGCCGACGTCATACTCAGCGTCGGGTCGAACTTCCTCGCCGCGGGGCCATTCAACCTTCGCTATGCGCGCGACTTTTCCGATCGGCGCCGTTCGCCGGCGAGTGGCATGAATCGGTTGTACGTCGCGGAGAGCGATTTCTCGGTCACCGGTGGCGCGGCCGATCACCGAGTCCCGCTCGCTCCCGGCGCACTCGAGTCCATGCTCGCGGAAGTTCTGAACGCGGTGCGCGGCGGCGGCGGTGCGTCGCCCTGGTCCGCCGCCGTTGCGCAGGATCTCATGGCGCATACCGGGCGCGGCGTGGTGATCACCGGCGAGAATCAAAGCGCACGCGTGCACGCGTTTGCCGCCGCCATCAACGACGCGTTGAGCAATACCGGTCGGACAGTGTGGTTCACGCGCTCGCCGCTACTCGGTGGAACCGACACCTCGACGTCGGTCAACGCGCTCTCTGAAGCCATCGCCGGGGGCCAGATCGACACGCTCGTCTGTCTCGGCGGAAATCCGTCCTACTCCACACCCGGAGCGGTCGGCTTCTCGGCTTCGATGCGGCGAGTGCCGAATAGCGCCTACCTGGGTGCTTACGAAAACGAAACGGCACGTGACGCGCGTTGGTTCGTGCCGGCGGCTCATTATCTCGAGACGTGGGGCGACGCGCTGGCGTACGACGGTACTTACTCATTGGTGCAGCCGCTGGTCCAACCGCTACACGGCGGGAAGTCTGTAGTCGAATTGCTCTCCGTGCTTGCCGGCGAGCCGTTGCCTGACGTCCGTGAGGCGGTGCGCAAAGTCGCGACCACACACGGCGTGGCAGCCGGCGACACCGCGTGGACCGGCGCACTTGGACGCGGATTCGTCGCGGGGCAGACGCTGGCGCGAGTCACGGTAACGCCCCGGCCGGACTTGCTGTCGCCGCCTACCGCCGTCGCGCAACCCGACGGGGCCATCACCGTGGCGTTCGCGTACGACACGCGCGTTCACGATGGTTCTTTCGCCAACAACGGCTGGCTCCAGGAGCTGCCCGACCCGATGACCAAGGCAACGTGGGACAATGCGGCTCTCATTGCGCCCGCCACCGCGCGACGATTGGGAATCACGACCGGCGATGTGCTCGACATCTCGAATGGCAATGTGGCCGTTCGGATTCCCGCACTTCTTGTCCCCGGCCACGCGATCGACACGCTCACCCTGCCACTCGGCTACGGCCGCGCCGGCGCCGAGCGCGTAGCTCGTGGCGTGGGCGTCGACGTCAACCCGCTGCGGCCGGCAAACGGATCGTCGATTCTCGGCGGCGTTGCGGTGAAGCGAACCGGCGAACGACACGAGTTCGCGGTCACCCAGGGCCATTGGACGATGGAAGGCCGCGGCCAGGCGCGAACCCTGTCGCTCGCCGAGCTCTCGCGCGGCGCGCCGGTGAGCGACCGCCGCGCCCGCCGAACACTCACGATCTACGATCCGCCCTCGGCGCCTCGGCTCGACGCGCCCCAACAATGGGCAATGACGATCGACCTCGGCACGTGCATCGGCTGCAGCGCCTGCGTCGTCGCCTGCCAGGCCGAGAACAACATCCCGGTCGTTGGCCGCGACGACGTCGCCAACTCTCGCGAGATGCACTGGCTGCGCATCGACCGCTATGTGGAAGGGCCGGAGGAGAACCCACGGACGATCACGCAGCCGATGCTCTGCCAGCAGTGCGAGAACGCGCCGTGCGAATACGTCTGTCCGGTCGGCGCGACGACACACAGCTCGGACGGCCTGAACGAAATGGTCTACAACCGATGCGTCGGCACCCGCTTCTGCTCCAACAACTGCCCGTACAAGGTTCGGCGCTTCAATTGGATCGACTACAACGCCGGGCTGAGCGACACCGAGCAGATGGGAAAGAATCCCGACGTCACGGTGCGCGAACGAGGCGTCATGGAGAAATGCACATTCTGTGTGCAGCGCATTCGCGAGGCGGAGATTGCCGCTCGCGTGGACGGACGACCGCTGCGCGGCAGCGAGGTCAAGACCGCGTGTCAACAGTCGTGTCCGACCAACGCCATCGTCTTCGGCTCGCTTACCGAGCGCGATTCAGACGTCGCTCGGCAGCGCGGTGACCAGCGCGCGTACACGGTGCTCGATGAGCTGGACACGCATCCGCGCGTCACCTATCTCGCGCGCGTCCGCAACGCGAATTCATCCCTGGAACCGCACGGATGAGCGCCGCGGCTCGCCCACTGTCCGAGCAGCCAGCGCGCACCGATCGGCTGGCACTGATGCACGGCCGTCCATCGGCCGGCGAGCTCACCGATCACCTGCTCGCGCCACTCTGGCGCTCGTCGCCGCTCTGGTGGTTGCTCTTTGCGCTGTCGTCGGCCGGAACGCTTCTCCTCATCGCCACCGTGACCTATACCGTTGCGCGCGGCATCGGCGTCTGGGGGAACAACATCCCCGTAGCATGGGCATATGCCATCACGAACTTCGTCTGGTGGATCGGCATCGGTCACGCCGGCACATTCATTTCGGCGTTCCTCATTCTTCTCAATCAGCGCTGGCGCGGCTCGATCAACCGCGTCGCCGAAGCGATGACGATCTTTGCGCTGGTCAATGCGGCCATCTTTCCCGTGCTCCATCTGGGTCGGCCGTGGTTCTTCTACTGGCTGATCCCGTATCCGGCCACGATGAACGTCTGGCCGAACTTCAAGAGCGCACTCCCCTGGGATGTCGCCGCCGTGACGACGTATTTCACGGTGTCTCTGCTCTTCTGGTTCCTGGGCCTGGTCCCCGACCTCGCCTCGGCACGCGATCGCGCGACGACACGCGCGCGTAAGATCGTCTACGGCATTTTTGCGATGGGCTGGCGCGGCTCGGGCTTTCAGTGGCAGCGCTATCGCGTGGCATATGTGCTGCTCGCCGGGCTCGCGACCCCTCTGGTCATATCGGTGCACAGCGTCGTCAGCCTCGACTTCAGTATCGCGCAATTGCCGGGCTGGCACTCGACGATCTTCCCGCCGTACTTCGTCGTCGGCGCGATCTACTCCGGGCTGGCGATGGTCTTTGTGCTCGTGCTACCGCTGCGTCGGGCGTTCAAACTCCACGACATCATCACCGACGCACATCTCGACGCACTGGCCAAGCTGACGCTCGCGATGGCGCTCATGCTCACCTACAGCTACGTCATCGAAACGTTCATGGCGTGGTACAGCGCCAATCCGGCGGAGCAATACACGTATCTGATCGCTCGGCCCACGGGGCCATACGCGGTCGTGTATTGGATCATGACGGCGTTGAACGTCGGAACGCCGCAGCTGTTCTGGGTTCCCCGCCTGCGCACGAACCCCGTCGTCCTGTTCGTCGCGTCCGTCGGCATCCTCGCCGGGATGTGGATGGAGCGCTTCGTCATCATCGTCACATCACTCAATCGTGATTTCCTCACGTCGAGCTGGCACACCTACGCGCCGACGTGGGTCGATTGGGGCATCCTCGCCGGCAGCATCGGTCTGTTCGGTTTTCTGTTTTTGTTGTTCGTGCGCTTCGTGCCCAGCGTCGCGATCAGTGAGGTCAAGGCGCTGAGCATTCAGCTCAGCGCGGCGCGCCCAGCGCGGGCGACGTCCGATGCGTGATCGCTCCTGGGCGCACGGCGCCTACCTCGCCGAATTCGCTTCAGCGGACGAGCTGAGTCGCGCCGTACAGGCGCTCGAGACAAAAGGCTACCGGCTGATGGAGACCTACTCGCCTGTGCCGATCACACGCGGGCTCACATACCGCCGTTCGCGCCTCCCGGTGATCGTGTTCGTCGCCGGAGTTGTTGGCGGCGTTCTGAGTTATCTCATTCAGTGGTACGCCGACGCCTACGCGTACCCGATCGACATTGGCGGCCGGCCGATGAATGCCGTGCCCGCGTTCATCGTGCCAACCTTCGAGGGTACGGTGCTCTGCGCCGCACTCGCTGCGTTCTTTGGCTTCTTCTTTATCGCGCGTCTGCCGCAGCCGTACCACCCCGTCTTCGAGATCGACGGTTTCGAGCGCGCGACCGTCGATCGCTACTGGGTCGGCGTGGACGCGGGAGACCACCGTTCGTCACCCGATCTGACGCCGGGAGAGCTGTACGGTCTCGATGCATTGCGCGTCGTGACACTCGAGGCGCAGCCATGACGGCGTCGCGTGCGCCGCTGCTTCTCACCGCGTGCTCCTTGGTCATCTCGTGCCGCGGCTCTCACGAACGCGAGCGCGCCGACTTCGAACGAATGCGCCTTCAGCAGCGATACACGCTCTACGCCGCGAGTCCCTCGTTTGCCAATGGGCAAAGCATGCAATCTCCACCGGCCGGCACCGTTAGTCGCGAAGCGCTGGCAACGGTCCCCATCGTCGTCACGCCGCAACTCCTCGCGCGAGGCAAAGACCGGTTCACGATCTACTGCGCTGTCTGCCATGGCGCGGGAGGATTTGGCGGCAGTCTGGTGGCTGAGAACATGGGACAACCCCGCCCGCCCTCGCTGCGGAGCCAGGCGCTTCTCACGCGCCCGGTGGAGTACATCTTCACGGTCGCCACGGCGGGCAAGGGACGCATGCCCGCCTACGCGCCGCAACTCACTGCCAGTGATCGCTGGGCCGTGGCCTCCTATGTTCACGCGCTTCAGTCGGACACGACGCGATCGACCGACGACGTGAAGGATTCGCTCATGGCCGAGCAGATCGCACGCATCGACTCGGCCGCCGCCGCCGCCGCGGCGAGGCGGAGGTAAGCATGTCCGCGACGCGATGGGGCGCGGTCGCCGGCGTGGGCGCGGTCGGCACGTTGATCGGGTTTCTGCTCGCTCCCGCGCGCACCGCGGCGTCGTACCTCGTTGCCTACACGGCCTGCGTGTCCACCGTGCTCGGCGCGCTGGCGCTCGTCATGATCGCCCGCGTCACCGCTGCCAATTGGTTCGTCGCGATCCGCCGGCACGCGGAGCAGGTCACCGCGGTGTTGCCGTCACTCGCGGTCCTCCTTCTGCCGGTCCTCATCGGCGTTCGGTATCTCTACCCCTGGACGAGCCCAGCATCGCTGCCTGACGACATCCAGCGGGCGGTCCAAGCGAAGAGCAGCTATCTCAACGTGCCATTCTTCGCGTCGCGGGCCGTCGCCTACTTCGCCATTTGGATCATCATCGCCGAGACACTTCGCCGAACGTCTTTGGCGCAGGATCGCGGCGACTCGAGAGGGCTCGAGCGTCGCATGTATCTCGTCAGCGCGCTCGGCCTCGTCGCGTTCGCGTTCACCGTGAGCTTCGCATCGTTCGACTGGCTGATGTCGCTGTCACCCGGTTGGTATTCGACGGTGTATGGCGTCGACTACTTTGCGGGCGGCATGGTCGGCGCCCTCGCGTTGCTCGCCGTGATCGTCGCCGTCGAGCGGCATCGCGGCGCGTTGCGCTCTGAGGTTGGTCCCGACCACTTTCATGCGCTCGCCAAGCTGCTGCTGACGTTCGTGTTGTTCTGGGTCTACATCGGCTTTTCGCAGCTCATCGTCATTTGGAGCGCCGAGATCCCCGCCGAACGCGGTTGGTATGCCGTCCGAATGCGCGGCGGTTGGCGAGCGCTCGGCGCGGTCGTATTACTCGGCCATTTCGCGTTGCCCTTCTGTGCGCTGTTGATCCGTTCCATCAAGCGCAGCGCCGTGCTGATGACCG
>JAICLH010000184.1 GCA_025927495.1 Gemmatimonadaceae bacterium | reverse complement strand
CGTCGCAAGCCGTACAGCGTGGTGCTGCTCGACGAGATCGAGAAGGCGCATCCCGACGTGTTCAACATTCTGCTCCAGGTGTTGGACGAAGGACATCTCACGGACAACTATGGTCGCGTGATCGACTTCAAGAACACGGTCGTGATCATGACCTCGAACGTCGGTGCGCGCGACATTACCAAGAGCAAAGGGTTGGGCTTCGCGGCGCCGGACGATCGCGAGAACTTCGACCGCATTCAGGAGAAGGTGAAGGAGGAGATCCAGCGGGTCTTCAATCCGGAGTTCCTGAATCGGTTGGACGACACGATCGTGTTCCACCCGCTCAACAAAGAGCACATCTCGCAGATCGTCGGGATCCTGCTCCGCGAGGTACAGCGGCGCTTGTCCGATGAGGAGATCACGCTCAAGCTCTCGGCTCCCGCGAATGATTTCCTGAGCACGCACGGATACGACGAGCACTTTGGCGCCCGTCCGCTCAAGCGGGCGATCCAGAAGTACGTCGAGGACCCGTTGTCGGAGAAGATTCTGATCGGAGAGTTTGCGAAGGGCGATGAAGTCGAGGTGGATGTATCGGCAGACGGGTCGAAGCTCGAATTCAAGGTCCTGAGCAAGACGACGACGTAAGATCGGGGAAGCGCTGGCGCTGAGGGAAGCGCGATGCTGGGGGAAGGGGGCGGTAGCCCTCTTCCCCCAGTTTGTGTTGATCACCGCGCGGTGTTGGTTGACGTGCCGCCGCCGCGCCCGGTAGCCCCACTTCCCCCAGCGAGAGCGCTTCCCCCAGCAGCGCGCTTCCCGCAGCGCGCGCGAGCGCGCGCTCCCTGCGCCGGCAGTGGGGCATTCCGCCGTTTCGTGTGTATCTTATAGGCCATGCTTCGCCGACTGGTTCTCCCGATCGCCTTTTTCACGGTGACGACCGGGGCGTACGCGCAGGCCTCCGGTCCGTGCGCCACTCCCGACTCCGTGATCATCCGAGGCAACAGCCGCGTCTCCACGTCGACCGTGCTCTCGGACATCGGGATCACCAAGGGCGACACGCTCAACTTCCGGGTCCTGCAACGCGCTATCCGCAACCTTTATGCGACGGGGCAGTTCAGCACCGTGCAAATGGGCTGCGAGATGCAAGCGAACGGACACGCGTCGGCTGTGTTCACGGTGGCCGAGCGGCCGCTGCTCGGGCACTTCTCCGTGGAAGGCGAGGACGTCATCGGTGAGGGCGCGCTTCGCGACAAAATCGAGCTCCTCTCCGGCAAGCCGATCGACCCGTCGTTAGTCGCTCGCGCCGTGGAGCGCATCGACTCGATGTACGAAGCCAAGGGATACTATCTGGCCAGCGTGCAGCCCGAGAGCACCGTGTCCAACGGCTTCACGAACATCACCTTCAAGGTGAATGAGGGACGGCGGCTCGCCGTCTCCGGCGTGGAAATCGAAGGCGGCCAGAAGCTCAAGCCGGCCGAAGTGGTCGGCGCAATGAAAACAAAGCCCGAGGGCTTCTGGTTCTGGCACAAGGGCGAGTTCGACGAAGACAAGTTCCAGTCGGACATCAACGACCGCATTCCCAAGCTGTACCAGGAAAACGGATTCATCGACTTCCAGGTCCAGAAGGACACGCTGGTGGTGGACAAGCAGAACGGGAAGGCGATGGTCCAGGTGCAGGTGAAGGAAGGACCGCAGTACAAGGTGGGCACGTTCGAGGTGGTGGGCAACCGCCATTTCTCGACCGCGGACATCGATCGCTTCTATCCGTTCACGCCGCGATCGCCTTCGTTAGGCGAGAAAGTGAAGGGCTTGTTCGGCAGCGGGTCGGGCGACGAGAACAACTTCGACGCCGCCGCGTGGGATGACGCCACCGAAAAACTGCGCACTGCGTACGCGAACGAGGGCTACATCTACGCGCAGATCCGCCCCGTGGTGGAGCGGACGGTGAGCAAGGACTCGGTGCCCACAGTGAATCTCCGCTGGGAGATCGCCGAGGGGACACCGGCCACCATCAATCGCATCGACATCGCGGGCAACGACTACACGTCGGACCAGTGCATCCGCGATGCGTTAGTCATCGTGCCGGGCGACGTCTTCAGTCAGGACCGCCTCATCCGCAGTTATCAGAACATCCAGAACCTCGGCTTCTTCGAGTCGCCGTTGCCGCCGCCCGAGACTCCGCGCGCGAACGACAAGGGCGACGTCGATGTCGTGTTCCACGTGAAGGAAAAACACACGGGCAGCGTGAATTTCGGCGCGTCCGTCGGTGAGGGCACGGGTCTGGGCGGATTCATCGGTCTCGACCAGCCTAACTTGTTCGGCTTGTGCAAGAAGGCTTCCGTGCAGTGGCAGTACGGCAAGTACGTGAACGACTTCCAGCTGAGCTACACCGACCCGGCCGTGCGGCAGACACGGATCTCGGGGACGGCCACGGCGTACAGCACGTACTCGCGGTACCTCATTGCCGACCTTGGACAGAGCCAGGCGTCAGGCGGGTCGCTGCAGTTGGGATTCCCGGTGCATGGGTCGCCGTTCACGCGGCTCTTCGTGTCGTACGGGGGCGAGGCGGTGCGCTTCACCGGTGGGCTGGCGACGCGCGATACGTTGATCGATACGCGCCGGCACTTCCGGTCGACGGTTGGATTCCAGGTGACGCACGACAATCGGATCGACCTGCCGTTCCCGTCGGCCGGCTCGCTGCGAACGATCGACGCACAGTTCAACGGTGGACCACTGGGAGGGACCTCCAGCTTCCAGCGCTACACGACCGAGTTGCGTAACTACTCCACGCTGGCGCAGTTCGGTGGCCAGCAGATCGGCTCACAAGCCATGAAGCTCGTGTTCGGGCTCACGGCGCGGGCCGGCATGCTGTTTGGCAACGCGGGACCTTTCTTCTATTCTCAGAAGTTCGCCATGGGCGGCACGCAATACGGCGAACAGCTGCGCGGCTACGAGGAATTTTCGATCACGCCCGCTGGATTCATTCCGGGAACGAACAGCAACGCCACCGTTCAGTCGTTCGGCAACGCCTTCTTCAGCACGACGGCCGAGCTCGGCGTTCGCTTTAACTCGATGCTGTACTCGGACCTGTTCTACGATGCCGGCAACGTCTATGACTCGCCGCGAGATTTCGACCCGACGCGCTTGTTCCGCGGCGCAGGGATCGGTGTAGCCATCGTGACGCCCCTCGGGCCGCTTGGCCTCGATTGGGCGTATGGGTTCGACCGCGTCGACGTGAACGGGCGCCCTGACCCGAAGTGGATGCTGCACTTCAAGCTCGGACAAATTTTCTAACCGGAGTCACAATGCGTTCGTTTGTGCATGCCGCGCTGTCAGCGCTGGCAACCTCAACCCTCATGGCTGGAACTGTGTTGGCGCAGGGCGGGGTCGTACCGCCAACCACGAGCTCCACGCCGAGCAGCGGCACGCAGAAAATCGCCTATGTGAACTCGCAGAAAATTCTGGCCGACGTGCCCGGTCGCGCCGACGCCGAAGCGCAGATGCAGAAGGAGATGGAAGGCTATCGCGCCGAGGTGCAGAAGATGCAGGATTCGCTGCAAACGCTCGTCGCCGCGTACAACAAGGCGGAGCCGACGCTCAGTGCCACAGCAAAGGCGACGCGCCAAAAGGACATCCAGACGAAAGAGGCCGCATACCAGCAGCGCGTGCAGCAGCTGGAGCAACAGGCACAGCAGCGGCAGGCCGAGCTCATGCGTCCGATCATGCAACAGATCAACAAGGTGATCGAACAGGTTCGGAGCGAGGACGGGTACGCGATGGTCTTCGACGCCGGCAGCCAAGCCGGCGTGGTGGTCGCGGCGGATTCGTCGCTCGACATCACGGCCAAGGTGATCCAGCGACTCAAGGCGGCCGGTCCGATTTCGACGACGCCGCCGAAGCCTGCGGGCCCCGCGAACAAGCCACTCGGCGCGACCCGACCGGACTCAAGCAAGCCCTAATGCCCAACGACGCGACGCGAGCTCGCCTCGGCGATGAGGGGACGGTCAGCCCTTCACTCACCGCCGAGGCGATCGCGCGTTTGGTAGGCGGCACGGTACACGGAGACGGGGAGGCGCGGGTGCGGGGCGTGGCGCCACTGGATCGGGCGACCTCCGACGATCTCAGCTTTCTCGCGCAGCAGCGCTACGCGGCGTTGTTCGAGCAGTCGGCCGCCGGGGTGGTCCTCGTGGCGCCGGATCTGGCGGACGCGCCGGGCACGGCGTCGTGCCGCATCGTGGTGCGCGAGCCGCACGAGGCGATGCTCCGCGTGCTCCCCGAGTTGTACCCGGCCGCGCCGCGCGAGCGGGGCGTGCACCCCACGGCGATCATCGGCCGGGGAGCCCGGTTAGGCGAGGGGGTGGCGATCGGCCCGTACGCGGTGATCGGCGACGGCGTTCAGTTAGGCGACGAGGTCGTGGTCGGGAGCCACGCCGCCATCGGTGCGGGCGTGACGATCGGCGCGCGCTCGTGGCTCGCCGATGGCGTCACGCTGTACTCCGGCACGGTGTTAGGCGAACGCGTGCGCGTCCACGCCGGCTCGCGCCTCGGGTGCGATGGCTTCGGATACGTGCCGGGCGAGACGGGCCACCGCAAGATTCCGCACGTCGGCCGGTGCATCATCGGCGATGACGTCGAGATCGGCGCCAACTCGACCATCGATCGCGGCAGTGTGGACGACACGGTGGTCGGCGCCGGCACCAAGATCGACAACCTGGTGCACATCGCCCACAACGTGCGCATCGGACGGCTGTGCCTCATCATGGCGCAGGTGGGCATCGCCGGGTCCGTGCACATGGGTGACGGCTGTATTCTCGCCGGCCAGGTGGGCGTGAGCGGCCATCACGAGATTGGCGCGGGCGCTCGACTGGCCGCGCAAGCCGGCGTATTCGGCGACATTCCAGCGGGCGAGACGTGGTCGGGCTATCCGGCGCGTCCGCACGGCGAGCAGCTGCGCGCGCACGCGGCGCTGTTCAAGTTGTCGGGCCTCCTGCGGCGGATCGAGAAATTGCTGGAGCGCGGCGACGCGTGAGCGATCGACGCCATTCGATCGCGGAAGCGGTATCGCTCGAGGGAATCGGGTTGCATCTCGGACAGGCATGCCGGCTCACGTTCCGGCCGGCGGATGCCGGAACGGGCGTGGTGTTCCGTCGGGTGGATCTGCCGGGCGAGCCGCTGGTTCCGGCGCGCGCGGACCTCGCGGTACTGAGCGATCGACGGACGCAGCTCGGTTCGGGTCCCCAGGCGCTGCACACGGTGGAGCACGTGCTGGCGGCGGTGGCCGCGCACGAGATCGACGATGTGGTGATCGACATGGACGGTCCCGAGCCGCCGATTCTGGACGGCAGCGCGGCGCCGTACTTCGATGCGTTAGGCAGGGCGGGGATTGCCGACCGCGGCGGCGCGGTGCAATATCTCGCCGTCACGCGGCCGATGTCGGTGAAGTGCGGCGAGTCGACGTACGAGGTGCTGCCGGCGCCATCGTTGTCGCTCAAGGTGACGATCGATTTTCCGCATCCGCTCATCGGGCGCCAGACGCTGGACCTGGGCGTGACGCGCGATTCGTTCGGGCGCGAGCTGGCGGCGGCGCGGACGTTCGGATTCGTGCGCGAGGTCGAGATGCTGTCGCGGATCGGGCTGATTCGCGGTGCGTCGACGGCGAACGCGTTGGTGCTGGATGACACGGGTCTCGTGGATGCGGAGCTCCGTTGGGCAGACGAGTTCGTGCGTCACAAGACAATGGATTGCGTGGGCGATCTGGCGCTGGCCGGAGCGCGCGTGCGGGCGCGCGTGATCGCGGTCAAGCCGAGCCATCGTGGGACGGTCACGCTGGTGCAGCAGATGGTCACGCAGGCCACCCGGGAGGGCGAATCGCGGATGCTTGGGATCGAAGACATCATGAAGGTGCTGCCGCACCGGTATCCGTTTCTGCTCGTGGATCGCGTGCTCGAGATGGAGCCGCGGAAACGGATCGTCGGCATCAAGAACGTGACGATGAACGAACCGTTCTTTCAGGGGCACTTTCCCGGGCATCCGGTGATGCCGGGGGTGTTGATCGTCGAGGCGATGGCGCAGGTGGGCGGGATGCTCCTCATGGGCGCGGTGGACGATCCGGAGAACAAGATCGTGTACTTCATGTCGTTGGACAACGTGAAGTGGCGGAAGCCGGTGCGGCCGGGCGACCAGCTGCGGTGCGAGCTGGACATGGTCCAGATTCGCGGACGGGTGTGCAAGATGCGCGGCGTGGCGCGCGTCGACGGCGACGTGGTGTGCGAGGCCGACATGGCCGCCATGGTCGTGGACCGATGAGCGCGCGCATCCACGCGACGGCGATCGTGTCGAGCGACGCTCAGTTAGGCGACGGCGTGGAGGTGGGTCCGTGGGCGGTGATCGGCGAATCGTGTGTGTTGGGCGACGAGTGCATCCTCGCTCCGCGCGCGGTGCTCGAGCGAAACGTTCGGTTGGGCGACGGCGTGCGCATCGGCATCGGCTCCGTGATCGGCGGCGATCCGCAGGACCTCAAGTTCCAGGGCGAGCAGACGTGCGTCGAGATCGGCGACGGCACCGTCGTGCGCGAGTATTCGACGATCAACCGCGGGACCGCCGAATCGCTCAAGACCACCGTGGGGCGCAACTGCTTCATCATGACGTACGTGCACCTCGCGCACGACTGTCATCTGGGCGACGGCGTGATCATCTCGAACGGCACGCAGCTCGCGGGACACGTGACGATCGAAAATCGCGCGACGATTTCCGGATTGTGCGCCGTCCACCAGTTCGTGAAGATCGGCGCGTTCAGCTTCGTCGGCGGCGCGTCGCGCGTGCCGCAAGACATTCCGCCCTATCTCAAGGCCGTGGGCAATCCGATCAAACTGTACGGCCTCAATAGCGTGGGATTGCAACGCGCGAACTTCGAGCCGGCGGTGCTCCGCGAACTCAAGCGGGCCTACCGGCTCTTCTTTCGCTCGGAGCTGAACGTGTCGCAGGCCATGGAGCGCGCGACCGAGGAGCTCGAGATGTTTCCCGAGGTGCGGCACTTCCTGTCGTTCGTCGACGGCAGCGGCCGCGGTGTGGCGACGTGAGTACGCCGCGCGTCGGCGTCATCGGCGCCGGGAGTCTGGGCTATCACCACGTGCGCCTGCTGCGCGACATGCCTAACGCGGAGTTCGCGGGGTTCTACGACATCGACGCCACGCGCGCGGCCGCGGTGCAGGCCGAGCTCGGCGCGATCGCCGCGCCGTCCCTGACCGCGCTGCTCGACCGCGTGGACGCGGTGACCGTCGTCGTGCCGACACCCGCGCACCACGCGGTGGCCAAGCAGGCGCTGTCGCGCGGCGTGCACGTGCTGATCGAGAAGCCGATCACCACGTCGCTCGACGAAGCCGACGATCTCCTCGCCACCGCGCGCGCCACGAACGCGCTCGTGCAAACCGGACACGTGGAGCGGTTCAATCGCGCGATTCGCGCCGCGCTGCCGCACATCGCGGAGCCGCGGTTCGTCGAGAGCAACCGGCTCGCGCCGTTCAACCCGCGCGGCTCCGACGTCGCCGTGGTGCTCGACCTGATGATCCACGACATCGATCTCGTGCGCACGCTGGTGGGCGGGCAGGTCACCGAGCTCGCCGCGGCCGGCGTGCCGGTGCTGACCCCGTCGGTGGACATCGCGAACGCCCGGTTAGGCTTCGACTCCGGCGCCGTGGCGAACAT
>JAICLH010000260.1 GCA_025927495.1 Gemmatimonadaceae bacterium | reverse complement strand
GTGGAAGTCGCTGTCGAGGTTCGGCCCGGCGTTCACGACGAAGAAGCGCACGCGGTCGCCGACGCTCACCCTGAGCGGATTGGCTTTGTACTGGAATGCGCGTCCGTTGAACACCACGTAGGTCGGCTGCTTGTTCTGCGCCGCAACGTAGTCGGGCTGCAGCTCGGCGCTCGTCGGCGTGCGCTGCGCGTAGTACTCACTCTCCACGATGACGAATTCCTTGTCTGCCGTGGTTCCCCAACCGTTTTTCGGGTCGACGATCATCGCGAAGTACATCCCCTGCATGAGATGCATGAGGACCGGCGGCGTGCCGCAGTGGACGAGGAAGGCACCGGGATCGCGCGCGACGAACGCGAACTGTATCGAATCGTGCGGCATGATCATGCGGTATGCGACGTTCGCTGGAATGCGCGCTGCGTGGAAGTCGATCGAGTGCGGCATCGGCGCTTCGTTCACCACGGTGATACGAACGGAATCGCCCTGACGCACTCGCAGGACCGGCCCCGGCACCGTGCCGCCAAGGGTCCACGCGTGATAGGGCACGCTGTCGGCGATTTGCACCGTGGCGTCTTTGATCGGGATCCGGAATTCCTTCACCGGTGCGGTCGACGCGGGAGTAAGGCGCGCGTCGTACGCGGGTGTCGTCGGGCGGACGACCTTGTCGAAATCGATACGCTCGACGGCCGGAGCAGCCTTGGTGGCTCCAAGCGCGCCGCCAGCTGCGGCGGCTGCGATCATCACGACCGGTACGAGAAGTTTCACGGATCTCATCGCGTTCCTCCAGAAATGGATCGGTGGTGCACGTGACTGGAGTCTCGCTCAAACGCGACGCCGGATCAGTCAGGTGAAGGTCGAACTCCCGTCGGCACTTAGGCGACATGGGCCGCGCGGGTTTCCCTGACACGCGTCGGGGCATCTCCCGATCGTGCGCCGTGACGCGAACGCCGAGACTGGAGCACACGATCGCGGAGCCGCGCTCGGTCTGCGTTGGGCCGGGACGGGGCGTCGCCAAGACGAATGAGGTATGACAATGCGCACCAGTGCCCGCATGATGGCCGTCGGCTCTCTGGCCATCGCCATCGGGATGCCCTGGCTTCTGTCGGCCTGCCACTCGAGCGCGCCGGCGACCTTGGCCAGTGCCGTCACCGGCGCGAATGCCGCATCGCGCGTCTTCGTGCCGCCCGGCCAGAAGGACGAGTTTTACGCGTTCTTTTCGGGCGGCTTCAGCGGCCAGGTCTCGGTGTACGGCCTGCCGTCGGGCAGACTGCTCAAGGTGATCCCCGTGTTCTCGCAGGACCCGCAAGAGGGATGGGGCTACGACGAGGAAACCAAGCCGATGCTCCAGACGAGCTTCGGGTTCGTCCCGTGGGACGACGCGCACCACCCCGAGCTGTCGCAGACCAACGGCGTGCCTAACGGGAAGTGGCTGTTCATCAACGGCAACAACACGCCGCGCATCGCCCGCATCGATCTCAGCCAATTCAAGACCGAAGAAATCTTGCAGATTCCGAATTCGGCGGGCAACCACTCGTCGCCGTTCACGACGCCGGATGGCAAGTACGTCGTGGCCGGCACGCGGTTCAGCGTGCCCATTCCGAACCGCAACACGACCATCGCCTCGTATGCCCAGACGTTCAAGGGAACGCTGACGTTCGTGCGCGCCGACGAGCCGGGCAAGATGGCGATCGCGTTTCAGATCCTGGTGCCCGGCTTCGATTACGACCTGGGTCACGCAGGCAAAGGCGTATCCGATGGATGGTTCTTCTTCACGACCTACAACACCGAGCAGGCGCACACGAAGCTCGAGGTCAACGCGTCGCAGAACGACAAGGATTTCATCGCGGCCATCAACTATCGTCGCGCCGAAGCGTGCGTCGCGGCCGGGAAGGGCACGACGATGCCGGCGAGCTACGTCCACAACGTGCTCGACGAGCACTCCACCAGCGCGCGCGTCGAGCGGAAGACCAGCGTGACCGTGCTCGACCCGTCGCGCTGCGATGGTCTCATGTACTTCCTGCCGACGCCCAAATCGCCGCACGGCGTGGACGTCGATCCGAGCGGCGAGTACATCGTCGGCAACGGGAAGTTGTCGGCGGTGATCGCGGTGCACTCGTTCACGAAGATGCAGCAGGCGATCGCGTCCAAGGCGTTCGACAAGGTCGTGGATGGGATTCCCGTGCTCAAGTACGAAGCGGTGCTGGCCGGCGAGGTGAAGAGCGCCGGGTTAGGCCCGTTGCACACCGAATTCGATGGCAAGGGCTTCGCGTACACGTCGTTCTTCATTTCGTCCGAGATCGTGAAGTGGAAGCTCGGCACCTGGGAGGTGGTGGATCGCACGCCGACGTACTATGCGATCGGCCACTTGATGATTCCGGGCGGCGACTCCCGCGCGCCGTGGGGCAAGTACGTCATCGCCCTCAACAAGATCACCAAAGACCGGTATCTGCCCACCGGGCCGATCATGGATCAGTCGGCCCAACTGTACGACATCAGCGGGCCCAAGATGCAACTGCTGTTGGATTTCCCGACGATTGGCGAGCCGCACTACGCGCAGGCGCTTCCGGCGAATCTCATCCACTCGGTCAAGTTCAACGCGTTGACCGACAACGCGAATCCGTGGGCCGTGAAGACCGAAGCCGACGGCGGCATTTCGCGCCAGGGCAAGACCGTGCACGTGAAGATGGCGGCCATCCGCTCGCACTTTTCGCCCGACAACATCGAGGGCATCAACGTCGGCGACACGGTCTATTTCCATCTCACGAACATCGAGCAGGACTGGGACATCGTGCACGGGTTCGCGGTGTTAGGCAACACGGATGCCGCGGAATTGATTCTGGCGCCGGGCGAGACGCGCACGCTCAAGTGGGTGCCGCGCGCGAGCGGCGTGTTCCCGTTCTACTGCACCGACTTCTGCTCGGCGCTGCACCAGGAGATGCAGGGCTACGTGCGCGTGTCGCCGGCCGGGAGCACGGTGGCGCTGTCGGCGACCATCGGTGACCACGCGGTGGGCGGCGAGCATATGGCCGCCATGCACCCGTCCACGACGGCGGCGGGCGCCGCCCGGGGTCACCAATAATGTCGCGACTCTCTCGATTGCTGCTCGTGGCCGCGGGGCTGCTGCTCGTCGCGTCGCTCCGCCTCCCGCTGTGGCGCATTGGGTTGACCGCGCCGCAGTACCCCGAAGGATTGGGCTTGCGCATTACGGCGGGGACGATCACCGGCGCGACGCCGCAGGATCTGAACAACATCAACGAGCTGAATCACTACATCGGGATGCGGCCCATCGATCCCGCCGGCTTGCCGGAGCTGCGCGTCCTGCCGTGGATCCTGCTCGCGCTGGCCATCCTGGCGGTCGCGGCGGCTGCGTTAGGCAAGAGGCGCCTGCTGGTCGCGTGGCTGGTCTCGGTCACCATCGTCGGCATTGCCGGTGTGGCGGACCTGTACCGGTGGTCGTATGCCTACGGACACGACCTGGATACCGAGCACGCGATCATCAAGGTGCCGGGCATGGTGTACCAGCCGCCCCTCGTCGGCACCAAGCAGCTGTTGAATTTCACCGCATCGTCGTGGCCGGCATCGGGGACGTGGCTGGCGGTCGCGGCCCTGCTCACCGGCCTCATGGCGCTCGTCGTGTCGCGCCATTCGGCGTGGGCCCGCCCGGGGCCCCCCAGACCCGCGGGGTGGCCGCGGGGGCGCCCGCCGGGGGGCGAGCCCCCAGGCGGGGGGCC
>JAICLH010000166.1 GCA_025927495.1 Gemmatimonadaceae bacterium | reverse complement strand
GGTCGACTTTGCCCCGAGGTTCCTGAACTGCTGGATATAGCCGAGGGCAATGAGCCGCTGCACTTTGTCTCGAAGTGCGGTGTCGGTGGGCAAGCCGGCGCGCTGCCCGATTTCGTTCAAGCCGGTTCGACCACTGCCGATGGCGCGCATGATGGCCTCGTACTTCGGGACATCGCGCAACCCCTGCTCCTGTAGCACAGCCGTTTCCACGAGGCCCCGCACCTCGCCGCGCGGGGCAAGCATCAGACGGGCGACGTTTTCGCCTAACGGGCGAGACGCCTGCACCGCGGCCAGGTATCGCGGCGTCCCGCCGAACACGGCGTACGCCCGCGTACGGTCGCGCAGCGATCGAAAGGCCGTCATCCGCGCAGCGTACCAGTAATCGAACGGGTGCAGCTCGCCCTTCCAGGCGAAGCGGCCATGCAGCGGAGCGCCTCCGGCATCGAACGCTTCGAGCGTCCCCATCGCCGAACCCGAGATCACGAACACGAGCGGACGGCGGGTTCGGCGGCGTTCCCACGCCGCGTTCAGCTCCGACGCGACTTGGCTCAGCGGCGCCGTGTCATCACCGAGGTATTGGAACTCATCCAGCACGGTGACGAGCGGCGATGGCGAGCGCAGATCGAGTAAGAGGTTGAAGACGGTGCGCCACGTCGGATAGTCGTCGGCATGCAGGTCCTCGCCGGACCACTGCGCGAGATCGCGGATCAATTGGACGCGATTCTGCGCCGGCGTCGTGGCGGACGCCGTCCAGTAGAACGTCAGGTCAGCGGGCCAGGTGTGCGTGAGGAGCCAGGTCTTTCCAACCTGCCGGCGGCCGTAGACGAGCGCCAGCTTTGGCGCACCCGTGTCCAACAGCGCGCGCAGCTCACGCTGCTCGTGCTCGCGATCGATGACCTCGGTCATGGCGTACGCAGCGGCATCACGATACTATACAACCATGATACTATACTATCAAGATAGTATAGCTGGATCGCCACCCCGCCGGCGGGATGCCCGCCCGGGTCGCCGGCCGCCACGCCGATCCCCGGCGCGAGTACATTGCGGTTCCTGCTTCCGAGGAACCGTTCGCATGAGCGAACCGCGCGCCCATTCTCGTGCCACCGTGTCGCCCGACGACCCGCGGAACCAGATCGCGTTCCCGCGCCTCACGAACGACCAGCTTGCGACGCTCGCCGAATACGCCGCACGCCGCGATTTCCACGAGGGCGAGCCCCTGTTCGAGGCCGGCGGCAATCGCAACGCGTTCTTCGTCGTCGTCTCCGGCGCCGTCGAAATCATCGACCGCTCGGCCGACGCCGACAAGCCGAGATCCATCGTCGTGCACAAGCCCGGCGAGTTCACGGGCGACGTCGATCTCCTCACGCGGCGACGTCCGCTCGTCAGCGCCGTCGCGCGCGGCGACACCCGCGTGCTCGAGATCGCGCCCGCCGACATCCGGCGCATCATCGCCGAACGCCCCGCGGTCGGCGAGCTGATTCTCCGCGCGTTCATTGCCCGGCGCGAGATGCTGGTGGATTCCGGATTTACCGGCGTGCGCGTCATCGGATCGGGCCGGTCGCGCGATGCGTACCACCTGCGCGAATTTCTCAGTCGCAACCAGGTGCCCGTCACCTGGATCGACACCGACGACGACCCCGGCGTGGGCGAGCTGCTCGACCAGTTCGGGTTAGGCGAGGGCGATCTCCCCGCCGTCATCTGCGACGGCCGCCCGCTCATGCGCAACCCGACCATTCGCCAGCTCGCCGACGCCGTGGGCCTCAAGCCGGCGTTAGGCACAAATGTCTACGATCTCGTGATCATCGGCGCCGGACCGGCTGGCCTCGCCGCCGCCGTGTACGGCGCGTCGGAAGGATTGCGCACGCTCATCCTCGATCGCAACTCGCCCGGCGGCCAGGCGGGGGCGTCGATGAAGATCGAGAACTATCTCGGATTTCCGACGGGCATCACCGGCGCGAAGCTCACCGCGAACGCCACGCTGCAGGCGCAGAAATTCGACGCGCGGTTCTCGGTTCCGTCCCCGGTGTCCACGCTCGAGCGCGACGGCGAGCACATCGCGATCGGCATCGAGGGCGGCGAACGCGCCATCGCGCGATGCGCGCTCATCGCCACCGGTGCGGACTATCGGCGCCTCGACGTCCCCGGCCGCGAGCGATTCGACGGGTTAGGCGTGTACTACGAGGCCACCGCGACGGAGTTAGGCGAGTGCCGGGACGTCGACGTCGTGCTCGTCGGCGGCGGCAACTCGGCGGGGCAGGCGGCGGTGTTCCTGTCCGAGCACCTGCCGCACGTGATCCTGCTCGTGCGCGGCGCCGATCTGCGCGCCGACATGTCGAGCTACCTCGTGGAGCGCATCGAGGATTGCGACAACATCGAGGTGCTCGGCCACACCCAGATTCGCGAGATGCAAGGCAGCGATCGTCTCGAGCGCGTCGTCGTCGAGAACACGCGCACGGGCGCCACGCGCACGATCGACACACCCGCGGTGTTCACCTTCATCGGCGCCGTGCCGCGCACCGAGTGGCTGCCACGAGAGATCGAAACCGACGGCGACGGCTACATCCGCACCGGGCGCGCGGCCGGCGATTCGCCTAACTGGTCGCGCTCGAGGCCGCCGTTCCTCCTCGAGACGAGCTGGCCCGGCGTGTTCGCCGCCGGCGACGTCCGACTCGGATCGGTCAAACGGGTGGCCTCGGCTGTCGGCGAAGGCTCCATGGCGGTCAAGTTCGTCCACGAATACCTGGCCGACGCCACCCGTAACACGGTATGAGACGTGCATCGCGCCGGGCGCGGACGATTGCACCTCGACGACTCGCGTCCGCCCGGCTTGACCGCGGGCGGGGGCGGTTTTCTTTCTTTCACACAGGAGGCCCACGGTGGCTGATACGAGCCGCGTGGTTCGCTCCGACGGCGGCCGGATCGCTCGCGTCCTCGAACAGGACAGCTCGGAGCTCCTGGATGCGTGGATTACTGCACAGTCCGGTGTTCTGTCCAACCGTGGGACCATTTCCGCGACCGAGCTGCGCGCCCAGTCGCGTGAGTTCCTCTCGCTGCTGAAAGCGGCGACGGCGAACGGTCCAACCGGCACCGGCACCAACGGACCTGCGTGGGACGACGTGCGCGGATTCCTGGCCGACCTGTCACGATCGCGTGCGGTCCAAGGATTCTCTCCGTCAGAGACCGCGACGTTCGTTTTCTCGCTCAAGCAACCCCTGTTCTCACGGCTGCGTCGTGCCGCCGGCTCGGATGCCGACGCGCTCTCCGATGACGTGTGGAATGCCACCCTGATGCTCGACGAGCTGGGGCTCTACACCACCGAGGTCTATCAAAAGAGCCGCGAAGAGGTGATCTCGCGACAGCAGCGCGATATGCTCGAGTTGTCCACGCCGGTCATCAAGCTCTGGGAAGGGATACTCGCGTTGCCCATGGTAGGCACGCTGGACAGCAGTCGGACCCAGGTCGCTATGGAGTCGCTGCTGCAGCGCATAGTGGAAACGGGATCCGACGTCGCAATTCTCGACATCACGGGCGTCCCGACGGTCGACACGCTCACCGCCCAACACCTCCTCAAGACCGTGAACGCGGTCCATTTGATGGGCGCCGAATGCATCATCAGCGGCATCCGGCCGCAGATCGCCCAGACGATCGTGCACCTGGGCGTCGACCTCGAGGACGTGGTGACCAAATCGAGTCTCGCCGACGCATTCCGAATGGCGCTCCAACACACGGGACGCGCCGTGATCCGCTCTGCGCCGCCCGCCAACGCGCGCGCACGCGAAGAGGCCTGACGGATCAGCCGATGGATCGAATCCCGATCCTCCGGATGGGGCAGTTTCTCATCGTCAGCATTCAGGTCGACATGCACGACCGGCTGGCACTCACGCTCCAGGCGGACCTTGCCGCGCGCATCTCGCAGACCGGCGCACACGGTGTCCTGCTCGACATCTCGTCGCTCGAGGTCGTGGACTCGTTCATCGGGCGAATGATCTCGAACATTGCCGGCACGTCGCGGGTGCTGGATGCCGAAACGGTCGTCGTGGGCATCCAACCCGCCGTCGCGATCACGCTGGTCGAGCTCGGCTTGTCGCTGCCGGGCGTGCGGACGGCGCTCAATATAGAGAAAGGCATGGCGATGCTGCGCGAAGCCACCGCCGGTTTCGAAGAGGCCGACGCGGCCGGCCGAAATAGCCTGTCAGAGTGCGACGATGACAGTGCTGCGCTGTGAGACGATGCCGGTACGCTCGCAGCAAGACGTGGTCGCTGTCCGGCAGAGCGTGCGATCGTTTGCGGTGGCGCAGGGGCTGAGCCTCGTGGACCAGACCAAGATCGTGACCGCGGCAAGCGAGCTGGCACGCAATACGCTTGACCACGGTGGAGGCGGTACAGCGCGACTCGAGGCCGTGAGCGACAACGGCCGGACGGGCGTGCGCCTCACGTTCGAGGATCGCGGGCCCGGCATCGCGGACATCGCGCGCGCGATGACCGACGGGTTCACGACCGGTAGCGGCTTGGGGCTCGGACTGGGCGGCGCCAAGCGGCTGTCCAACGACTTCGATTTGTGGTCCCGGACCGGCGAAGGCACACGCGTGACGATTACACGGTGGAAGTAACGTGATGGCGCCGCAATCGAGCCCGGTCTCTACGTTAGGCGAAGCGTTAGGCGGGCCGGCGTCGGTCGCGCTGCCGGTCACGGACCCGAGCCACGTCGGCGAGGCCCGCCGGCGCGCCAACGGCCTCGGCCTCACGGCGGGCTTGAGCGAGACGGAGCGCGGAACGCTCGCCGTGGTCGTCACGGAGGCGGCGACCAACCTCGCCCGGCACGCCTCGGATGGATTGCTGGTGCTGCGCGCCGCGGGCACCCCGCCCTCCGGTGTCGAGATCCTCGCGCTCGACAAAGGCCCCGGGATTCGCGATCTCTCCAAAGCCATGTCGGACGGTTTCTCCACGGCCGGGTCCGCCGGGCACGGGTTAGGCGCGATCCGCCGCATGGCGGGAGAGTTCGATCTGTTCTCCACTCCCGAGACAGGCACCGCGTTGTTCGCGCGCGTCAATGCCGCAGCCCGCGCAGCCGATGACAGGCTCGATCGCGGAACGTTAGGCGTCGTGTGCCTCCCCGTGGCCACGGAGCGCGCAAGCGGAGATGCCTGGACTGTCGAGCGCACCGCGCGGCGGACGCTCGTCGTCCTCGCCGATGGTCTCGGACACGGGGTCGACGCGGCGCGCGCGGCCGAGATGGCCATCCACACGGCGACGAAGCGGGTGCGGCATTCGCCGGCGCAGATCATCGGAGCGGCCCACGACGCCATGCGCGCCACGCGCGGCGCCGCACTCGCGATCGCCGAGATCGACCTGTCCGAACATCGCCTGACATTCGCCGGCATCGGCAACGTTTCCGCCGTGATCGTCTCACCCGACGGCACCCAGAGCCTCGCGTCGCACAACGGCATCGTCGGACACGAAATGCGCACGGTGCACGAGTTCACCTATCCATGGACCGGCGCGTCGTGCCTCATCATGCATTCCGACGGCATCCGGTCGCGCTGGCAGTTAGGCGCCTACCCGGGACTCGCCGCGCACCATCCCGCGCTGGTGGCCGGTACCTTGTATCGTGACTTCACGCGCGGCCGCGACGACGCCACCGTCCTTGCGGTGCGGGTGCGCGAGACATGAAGCCGACAGCGTCGCAGACGGTGCCGTTGTGCGCGATCGCCATCGAGCAGGATCGCGATGTCCTGCGCGCTCGCTGCCTGGCGCGTCAGCTCGCCGAATCGGTTGGCGTCACCTACGACGACCGGGCGTGCTTCGCGGCTGCCGTCTGCGAGATCGTGCGCGCCGTCAGCAAGAGCGGCCCCGGCGGACGCATTCAATTCGCGCTGGAGCACCTGCGCAACGGACAATGGCTGATCGCGCGCGTCACCGGGAATGGGGCCGGGCTCCGTCATCTCGTCACGATAGCCGATGGCGATGCTCCACCGGTCGACGCGGACGCCGGTGTCGCCGTCGCGCGCCAACTGGTGGAACGGTTCGAGGTCTACACCGAGGCGGACGAGACGACGGTCGAAGTTGGGCATCCAGTGCCGGCATCGACCGAACCCATCGACCCGAGCGATGCGGCGCGCATCATGAGTGCGCTAACGGAGCAGACCGCGATCGATCCCGTGGCCGAGGGCCAACGGCAGAACCGCGAACTGGCCTGGGCGTTGAGTGCCGAGCGCCGCAGCCGGGCGCAAATCGACCGGTTGAATAGCGAGCTCGAGGCAACGAATCGAGGCGTGATGGCGCTGTACGCGGAGCTCGACGACCGGGCGGAGGATCTCAAGCGCGCGTCCGAGCACAAAAGCCGGTTTCTGTCCGACGTGAGTCACGAATTGCGAACGCCGATGACGGCGATCATGAATCTCACGCGGCTGCTGCTCGATCACACCGACGGCCCGCTCAGCGAAGAACAGGAGCATCAGGTGACGCTCATTCGCCAGTCCGTGCAAACGGTGACGGAGCTGGTGAACGACTTGTTGGACATCGCGCGCATCGAGGCCGGCCACACGGCGCTACGCTACCGCGCGGTCACCGTGCGCGAGCTGCTCGGCGCGATCCGCGGCATCATCCGTCCGCTACTGACGTCGGACGCGGTGAATCTCGTGTTCGATGATGACGAAGCGGATACGGTGCTCGAGACGGACGACTCGCGCGTCGCCCAGATCCTGCGCAACTTGCTGTCGAACGCCATCAAATTCACGGAGCGCGGCGAAATCCGCGTGTCGGCCACACGCGAGACCGGCGATGTGATCCGATTCGACGTGCGCGACACCGGCATCGGCATCGCGGCTGTCGACCAGGAGCGCATCTTCGACGAGTTCACGCAGATCGACAGCCATTTGCAGCGGCGCGTCCACGGAAGCGGCCTCGGACTGCGCCTGGCGCGCACCCTGGCGACCGTGCTCGGCGGCCGCATCGAGTTGGTCAGCGCGCCGGGGCGCGGGTCGACCTTCAGTCTGATCCTTCCGCGGCGCCACCCGGGGTGGGTCACGCAATCGGTGCCTAACGATGAAGCGCAGTGCGAGGTAACGGTGCCATGACGATGCCGCGGAACAGCGGATCGCCGGTCGAACCCGTCCACGCGGATCACGTGCCGCCCGGGGAGCACGAGGCGCCGCGCGCGCCCATCCTCGAAATGGCGGACGAGATGCCGGAGGCAATGCCGGAGTCCGCCGTGCCGTCGGTTCTTCTGGTGGACGACACGCCGGGTAACCGCTACGCCGTTGGGCGTGTGCTGCGCAGCGCGGGGATGCGCGTGACCGAAGCGGAGACGGGCGCGGAAGCGCTGCGCTTCTCGAAAGCCCAACCCGATCTCATCGTGCTCGACATCAGGCTGCCGGACATCACCGGCTACGAAGTGTGCCAGCGGCTCAAGTCGGATCCGGAGACGAAATCGATTCCCGTGATGTATCTCTCGGCGAGCTACACGGGAAATGCCGATCGGGCATACGGCCTCGATGCGGGAGCCGATGCGTATCTCACGCACCCCATCGACCCCCCGCTGTTTCTCGCCACGGCGCACGCGCTGTTGCGCGCCGGCCGCGCGGAGTCGGCGTTCCGCCGAGCGGCGGTCGAGTGGCGCACCACCTTCGATGCCATCGGCGATGCGATCTTTCTCGTGGACGCAGACGGGATCGTGCGGCGCTGCAACCGCGCCGGCGGCGAACTCATGCAGCGCCATCCTCGCCAGATCGTTGGGCAGCAATGGTTGCAGGTGATTCGAGACCTCGGCGTCGATTCGCCCGACACGCTCGCCGGTATCGCACGAGGACCGGTGCTGCGCGACGTCGAGGTCGCGCGAGGTGGACGCTGGCTCAACGTGTCGACCGCGCGCGTCACGGGGCGCACAGCGGATCAATCGCTCACCGTGTGCGTGGTGTCGGACATCACCGGCCGGAAATCCGCGCAAGTGGAGCGTGAGGACCTGCTCGCGCGGACCGCGCAAGCGCTCCATGACGCCGAGGACGCGAAGCGCGAAGCGGAGACGGCGAATCGGGCCAAGAGCGATTTCCTCGCGGTCATGTCGCACGAGCTCCGCACGCCGCTCAACGCCATCGCCGGTTTTACCGAGTTGATCTCGCTCGGCGTCCGCGGTCCTGTGACGCAGGACCAACTGAACGACCTCGAGCGCATCCGGCGGAGCGAGATGACGCTGCTCACGCTGATCAATGATCTGCTCAGCTTCGCGAAGCTGGAAAGCGGATCGATCCAGTACGCGATCACGGAGATGGCGGCGGACGAGGCGCTCAAGGCGGCGAGCGAATTCGTCGAGCTGCAGGTGCGGGCGAAATCGGTGACCTTCGTCCACGTGCCGTGCCCGGCGTCCCTCATGGTGCGCGCGGACCCGGACAAGGTGAAGCAGATCTTGCTGAACCTGTTGTCGAACGCGGTGAAGTTCACGGACCCCGGCGGCACCATCACCATGCGCTGCACGCGCGACGCGGAGCATGCGTACCTTCACGTGACCGATACCGGCGCCGGCATTCCGGGCGACAAGCTGGGAGTGATCTTCGATCCGTTCGTGCAGGTGGACCAGCGGCTGGTGCGCGAGCACCCGGGCGTCGGGTTAGGCCTGGCGATCAGCCGCGACCTCGCACGGGGCATGGACGGCGACCTGGCGGTGACGAGCGAGGTCGGTCGCGGGTCCACGTTCACGCTCAGCCTGCCGCTCAGCGCCTAACGGCGCGCGGCGATCGGGCGCGAACCAAGCGGCGGTACTTGATCCGGTGCGGATGATCGGCGTCGGCTCCTTTCCGCCGCTTCGGGTCCTCGATAGTTGTCCTCGTGCC
>JAICLH010000256.1 GCA_025927495.1 Gemmatimonadaceae bacterium | reverse complement strand
GTTGGCGCCTTTCGGCAGGTCCACCGGGTCGTGATCGGGCAAGCCTAACAGAAGCGACAGCACCCGGATCTGCACGTCCGTGATGTCGCCCACCCGCTCGCGCATCATCGGCGACGCGTGCCGCGCGAAATGGTGCCGCCACTCCAGCATCGTGATCTCGAACGCCGACTCGGCGCTCAGATTCTGCCGGATCAAACCCTCCACGCGCCCGATGAGCTCCGTGTCCTCGAGGATGAAAAGCTGCGCGTCGAAGATGCGCGCCTCCTCCTCCCCCGCCTGCCCCGCCGCGCGCGCGCGCACGCGGCGCAACCGCTCGCGCGCCGCCGCGAGCGTCGCGTGGAAGCGCGCAATCTCGTCAGCGATGGCATCATCATCGATGATGCGCTGCGGCACCTCGGGCACCTCCCACAACAACAGGTGCACCGGACCCAGAATGATGCCGGGCGACGCCGGGATGCCGTCGATCCTCTTCTGCACTAGCGAACCCCGCCTGGCGTATTGACTCGCCGGCGCGTTGTCCGACTCCGGGCAGCGTGCCGACATCCACGAGTTGAGAGCGGACGAGACCGGACACGAACGGGCACGGCGGACTTTCTTGTTGGAATCGCCGCGTCGGCGATCGTCACCAGGTCAACGAACAACAAAAACGCTCCTGCTTCGTCCGTTCGCGTCCGGCGTTGTCCGCTATCAAGTCGTGGAAATTCCACTGCCCAATCGGAGGCGGATTCGTGGCCCGTTAGCCCGCTTTCAAGTCCGGCTTTCTCCGGCTGTGTCCAGTTTTGTCCGCCCATTAGCTCTCTCCGAATTTGCGCTCGACCAGGTCGGCGATCGCGGTTACCGCCTGCTCGGCGTCGGGCCCGTCCGCGCGCACGAGCAGCTCCGCGCCGCACTCGGCCGCGAGCATCATCACGCCCATGATGCTCTTGCCGTTCACCTCGAGATCGTCGCGCACCATCGTGATCTCGCTCTGGAAGCGGGACGCGGTCTTCACGAGCTCCGCGGCGGGACGCGCGTGCAAACCATTCTTGTTCGCGATCGTGACGGAGCGTTCCATGATCATCTGGCGATCGAAGTGAGGATCAGCACGGCGAGCACCGCGAGTGCCGCGCGCCATCCTTCCACGCGCGCGGGCAAGCGGACGAGGAGTACGGCGAGCGCAATGGCGAGCAGCGCGGCGCCCGGCAGCGCGATCCGCCAATCGTGCGACGTGATCTCGAGCCCGCGCCGCCCAACGACGCGGGCGATGGCTAACGGCAGCGCGAGACCCGCCAGAAACAGCACCGCACGCGCCAGATACTGCGGTCCCCGCTGCAGCATGGGGGCGCCGAGCGATGCCGCGACGCGAAGGCCGCTGCGCCAGCCGGTGGAAACACCCCAGGCCCGGAGCGCAATATGTCCGGCGTTGTAGAGCACGAGAAAGAGAATCACGACGAGGACCGGCGACGCGTGCAGCCCGAACGCGAGCAGCGCGACGAGCGAACAAAACGGGAGCCAGCCCGCCCACACGAGCCGGTCGCCCAGGCTGCCCAACGGACCGCACATGGCCGTACGGAAGCGTTCGATCTGCGCCGCGGGTCGGCCCTCGAGCTCGGCGCGCACGAGCGCGCCGATCGCCACGGCCGCGAAGTACGGATGCGCGTTGAAGTATCGCGTCTCGCGCGCCAGCGCCTGGCGATACGCGTCGCCATCGGGTCCGCCGGGCAATTCGCGCAGCGCCGGCTCGGCGCAGAATCCGATGCCCGGGCCTAACATGAGCTCGTAGTTCCACGAGCCCTGCACCGCGAACATGCGCGTGAACACGGCGACGCGCGCGCCCCACGAGAGCCGCGGCGCGACAGCGGTGGGTTCGCGGTCGGGCGTGATCACGTAAGCACGAGGAGGATGATGCCCAACACCGCGCCGGCCAACAGGTACCATTTCGACCCCGCCGCGCCGTGCGACTGTCGCCAGATCGCCCCGCCCGCCACGCCGGCGGCGACCGCCGCCAGCACCGAGTGCGACGCCGCACGGCCAATGGTCCAGTGTGCGAGCACGTGGTCGGTGACCGGCGTCCAGACGAGCAGCGCGATGAGCGTGAGCACGGCGCCGCGCAAGAGGTCGGCCGTTAGGCCGCGGAGCTGCAGCGTCATCACCGCGCGGCGCGAGCCCATCTCCATGGCGGGCACGGCGCGCTCGGCCCACACGCCGTTGAGGCGGCGGAGCGCGTACATGCTCCAGCCGCCGGCCCACGCCGTGGCGACGCCCACGAACACGCCGACGATGACCGCGCCGGGCGTCATGGCCGGATAGGCCCCGGCGAGCGCGCCGCCGACGAGCGAGGCGCTGCCCCACTCGGGGTATCGCGACGCGCCGACGGGCAGCGTTTCCATGGCGAGCATCTCGAGGACGGCGCCGGTGAGCAGGCCGGCCATGACGTTGCCGGTGATCGCGCCGCCCAACGTCGACGCCACGATGGGCCGCGAGATCATCGCCTGCGGAAAGCTCACCACGTCGGCGCCCAGCAGGGCGCCGAGCAGCGTGAGCGGCAGGAGGCGGACGGCGTCGATCATGCCGTTTTCGCCGCGCCCGAGAGCTCGCCTAACCGAAGCGCGCGCGCCGACGGCACGTCGCGCACGGTCACCGTCACGCCGCGCGCTTCCATGGCCTTGAGCGCCTGCTCTTCCTCCGGGCTGAGGAACACGTAGCGCAGCCGCTCCGTGCGTCCCGGCCGGTGGTGGATGCCGCCCACGTTGACCTCGCGGATGGCCGGCGCGCGTTCCGTTAGGCGGCGCATCGTCTCCACGTCGCCCGTCAAGAGCATGCCGTGGCGCGGGTCGGCGCGCCATTCGCCCAACCGCGCCACCGCTTCGTCCACCGACGTGAAAAACAGCGCCATCTCCGGCGGCACGCCCATGCGGTAGAGCTCGCGCTCCCATTCGCTGCCCGCCACTTCGTCGTCCACGAGAACGATGAAGCCCAGGTCCATGGGCTGACCCCAGCCCACGATCACCTGGCCGTGGATCAGCCGGTCGTCGATCCGGTACAGGTCAATGGGCACTGGGGCGTCCCGTGAGCAGGCGCAACGCGCTGCCGCCTCGCTCCACCGCGGCCGCCACCGCGTCCGCGTCGGACCCCGTGTCGCGCGTCGCGAACTGGAGCAGCGCCGGCAGGTTGACGCCGGTGACGACCATGAGCCCGGGCGTGTCCTTGAGCAGCCGGCACGCCGCGAAGTTGCAGCTCCCCGCCGGCAGGTCGGTGAAGATGACGCGCGCGCCTAACGCATCGACGCGCTCGCGCAGGAGCGCATCGATCTCGGCCGCGCCCAGATTCTGATTGGACAACGGCGAAAAACGGTCGCCGCGCCCGGTGATGAGGTCGACCGCCGCCACCAGCGCTTCGGCTACGGTGCCGTGCGCGAGGACGATCGCTTTGGGGCCCCCGCCACCACCCGGCGCCGTCGCCGGGCCTCGAGGATCACTCATCGTCTTCCGCCAGGTATTGCCGCACATCCGATGCGGCGCGCATGCGGCTCATGAGCCGCTCGTTGAACGCTTCGGCGGGATTGACCCCGCTGTAGCGCAGCAGGTGGTTCATCGCGACCACTTCCGCCACCACCGTGATGTTCTTGCCCGGGTTGAGCGGAATCGTGACGCGCGGGACCGGCACCTCGAGGATCATCGTGGTCGCGCCGTCGAGACCCGTCCGGTCCACCTGATCCGCCTGGTCCCAGTGCTCGAGCTGCACCACGACCTCGATGCGCTTCTGCTGCCTAACGGACCGGATCCCGAAGATCGATGGGATGTCGATCACGCCCACGCCGCGGATCTCCATGTGGTGCCGCTGCAGCTCGTGGCCGCGGCCGATCAACACGCCCTCGCCGCGCCGGTGCACGATCACGAGATCGTCGGCGACGAGCCGGTGTCCGCGCTCGACGAGGTCGAGCACGCATTCGGATTTTCCAATACCACTTTTACCAACGAACAACAGACCCACGCCGAACACGTCGGCGAGCGAACCGTGCAGGTTCGTCGACGGCGCG
>JAICLH010000102.1 GCA_025927495.1 Gemmatimonadaceae bacterium | reverse complement strand
TGCTGTTCCGCTCGCACAACGGCGGTCAGAGCTGGGAGGTGGCGAGCCCCGATCTCACGCGCCACGATCCGGCTACGTTAGGCCCGTCGGGGGGTCCGATCACCAAGGACCAGACGTCGGTGGAGTACTACGCGACGATCTTCGCGATCGCCGAATCGCCGGTTACCAGGGGCGTCATCTGGACGGGCTCGGACGACGGCCTCATCTACGTGACACGCGACAACGGGAAGACGTGGACCAATGTGACGCCCAAAGACCTGCCGCCGTTCACGCGCATTTCGATCATCGATGCGTCGCATTTCGGCGCCGGCACGGCGTACGTCGCGGCCAACCGCTATCAGCTTGACGACAACGCGCCGTACCTGTACAAGACGTCGGACTACGGCAAGACGTGGACGCGCATCGATGCCGGGATCGACCGCACGCAGTTCACGCGCACGATTCGCGAAGATCCCGAGCGGCGCGGGTTGTTGTACGCCGGCACCGAGCGTGGCGTGTGGGTGAGCTTCGACGACGGGTCGCACTGGCAGTCGCTGCAGCGCAACCTGCCGCCGGTGCCGGTGCACGACCTCGAGATCACGCAGGGCGATCTGGTCGCGGCCACACACGGCCGGTCGTTCTGGATTCTGGACGATCTGTCGGCGCTCCGGCAGTTGACGGCGGCGATCGCGCAGGCGCCGGTGCATCTCTTCAAGCCGCGCGCGGCGTACCGCGTCAATTGGGGCGGCGGATTCGGCGGCGGCGACGCGCGTCAGCACCCCGTGGGCAAGAATCCGCCGAGCGGTGCCGTCGTGTACTACACGTTGTCTTCGCCTAACCAGAAAGTCACGCTCGACTTCCTCGATGCGAAGGGCGGCGTGATCCAATCGTTTTCGAGCGAGTTGGACAGCGCCGGCAAAGCCGACAGCGTGCGCGCCGACAGCATCAAGAAAGCGAACAAGGGCGCGGAAACACCGGAGGGCGAAGGCCCGCGAGGTCCGAGAAAGCCGCGTGTGGCGAACAAAGCTGGCCTCAACATGTTTGCGTGGAACCTGCGCTATCCCGATGCGGTGGGTTTCACGAATCTCATCATGTGGGCGGGCGGCATCCAGGGGCCGGTCGCGGTGCCGGGGACGTACGCCGTACGCCTAACGGTGAACGGGCAGTCGCAGACGCAGTCGTTCGTGCTCAAGAAGGATCCGCGCGTGCACGCGACGCAGGCCGATCTCGAGGCGCAGTTCGCGCTTTTGATGAAGGTGCGCGACCGGTTGTCGGCGGCCAATGACGCCGTGCGGACGATTCGAAACCTGGAATGGCAGATGGATGAGCGCCGCGCCGGCGCGCCATCGGGTTTCGCGGATGCGGCGGGCGCGTTCAAAGCCAAGCTCGACACGATCGAGGCGGCGATCTACCAGGTGCACAACCGCGCCAGCGAGGATCCGCTCAACTTCCCGATCCGGCTCAACAACAAGATCGCGGCGTTAGGCAGCTCGATCGGGAGCGCCGATGCGAAGCCGACGGCGCAGGACTACGCGGTGTTCACGCTGTTGTCGGGTCAGCTCGACCACCAGCTCGCGCTCCTCAAGACGACGCTGGCGTCCGGGCTCGCGCCGCTCAACGCGATGCTGCGCGGTGCGGGCCAGAAGGAGTTGGTGCCGTCGACGTCGGAGCCTCCGCAGAAGGAGGTGGCGGAGGTCGAGTAGAACGCGGAGAGATACCGCTCTTTTACGATGAACGACTACAACTTCACCGAGCGCGTTCGACGAGTTCTCGCGCGTGCGCGCGAGATCGGCCGTGCGCCGCCCATTCCCCGTTTCCTTTACCAACCTGTCGGGCCTCGTCTCAAAGCGTCAGCGCACCCTCGTTCTACGTCTCGTTGCCCCACAAGTCAGCGAAATACTCTGCTACGTCCAACTCAAACGCCGCGTGGTTCGTGTCGGCCGACCACACGAGACGATCGGTCACCACTGCTGGACGCTCGTCGTTAGGCCGCCACCGCTCGATGAGCCGCGCATCGGGATCGACGATCCAGTATTCGGCTATGCCCGCGCGCTGATAGCGCCGGCGCTTGCGCTGCCGATCGTATCGCGCGGTAGACGGCGACACGACCTCCACGACCAGCCGCAACTCGACGATGTCGCTCCAATCGCGAAGGCGCGCACCCGTGGCGGTTCGATACACAAAGAGGTCGGGCTGGAGTACCTCGTCTTCGCCGAGCGCGAGATCCGCCGGCGACACGAGGGCTCTTCCGATTCTGGTCTCACGCAGCCACGGCTCCAGGCGAGTCACGAGCGACACGATGGCCTCTTGATGCACACCGCGCGGCGCGGGAGTCACGAGGAGCTCGCCCGCGATGAGCTCGTATCGGTTGCCGTCGTCAGGCAACGCGCGTACGCGCTCCGCGGTCCAGCGGCCGGCGGCGTGTGGCATACCCATAAGGCTTCGCTCGGCGTGCGGGGATCGCAAGTGGGCATGGCGAACGATCGCCCCTGCCGACTCGGTGAATGACATCAGATTGCTGCGCGCACGACCGTACGGTTGCGCCTAGTGAAGCTCGTCTGAATCCTGAGTGCAGTGACCGCCTGGCGGCCTTCTTCGCTCTGGTGGACGCGGAAAGGGCGGAAACGGGGGAAACGGCAGATGACTCAGCGGCGTCAGCGACTTCTCTTCGCTCTGTGCCGGGGAGAAAAACTGCAACTGCTGGAGAAGGATGACAAAAGGGAAACAAAGGATGACGAAAGTGATCGCGCCGCACGATCACTTTCGTTATCCTTTGTTTCCCTTTGTTATCCTTCTCCAGCAGTTGCAGTTTTTTCGACGAAACGCCGTCTACTAGTCGGCGCGGAGCACCCGCACCGGATCGGTCCGCGCCGATCGCAGCGCCGGAAGAAGAGCGGCTACGATGCCCACGCCGACGAGCACCGCCGGCGCGATGATGAAGGTCAACGGATCGGCAGCACCTACACCCGACAGGAGGCTCCGCAGCACGCGCGTCACGGCGAACGCAAGCGCCAGGCCGAGCACGCCGCCGCCTCCCACCATCAGCAGGCCTTCGCGCATGAGCAGGCGCACGACTTCGTTAGGCTCCGCGCCCAGCGCCATGCGAATGCCGACCTCGCGCGATCGGCGTGCCACCGCGTAGCTCACCACGCCGTACACGCCGATCATCGCCAACGCCAGCGCGAGCGCGGCGAACACACCGAACGCGATGGCCCCGAGCCGCGCCGGCAGCATGAGGGCGCCCACGTGTCGCGCCATCGTGGTACCGACCAGCACCGGTATCGATGGATCGACGTCGTGCAGCACGCCGATCAGTTGCGCCGTGACGGCCTCGTCGCGGCCCGCGCTGGTTCGCGCGACGATGGTTGCAAACGGGAGCGGGCTCTGCGCGAACGACAAGAAAAAGAACGGACGCGGTTGTTCGCCCAGCGACCGCACCTTGGTCGTTTGGGTGACGCCGACGACCCGATATGTGGTGGAGTCCCGGCGAAACGTCTGCCCAACGGGGTCGGTGCCCGGCCAGAATTGCCTGGCCATCACCTCGTTCACCACGGCGATGCGCGCAGCCGCGGAGTCGTCGGATGCGAGGATGCCGCGTCCGCGCAGAAGCCTAACGCCGGCGGCGGCAAAGAAGCCGGAATCGGCGGCGGCGTAATCGATGCTGAAGCCCGGTTCGCCTTTGGGGGGCTCGAAACCGGCGACGTTCACGACCGCGATCTGGGCGCTCACCACCGAGAGGAGCATGTTGTCCGTCACGCCGACATCGGTCACGCCGGCGATGCGGCGCGCGCGCGCTTCGATGTCGTCGAGCAGGCGCTGTTGCCGCGGACCCGTGCTGCGGCCGGCGGGGAAACCGAACCATACGACTCCCGCCGGCGCATGTCCGAAGCCGGGATCGATGTCCTCGCTTGCCTTCAGGCTGCGCAGGAAGAGACCGGCGGTGACGAGCAGCACGAGCGAGACGGCGATCTGCGCGACGACGAGGGCGCTCCGCATGGTGATCCGGCGCGCCGGACCCCCGCCGGTATTCTCGCTCTTGATGACGTCGACCACGTTGGGCCGCGTGGCCTGGAGCGCCGGCAGCACGCCCACGAGCAGGGCGGCCGCGACCGCGGCCAACAGGGCGAAGCCGAATACGCGCGCGTCGAGGCGCGCGTCGATCGTGATCGGAATCGGGAGGGGCAAGTCGGCGTGGAGGAGCGCGCCTAACGCAAGCCTGGAGACGCCCACGCCGGCGATGCCGCCGGCGCCGGCGAGCACGACGGCCTCCACCACCAGCTGCCGCACGAGCGACCATCGGGTGGCGCCGAGGGCGATGCGGATGGCGATCTCGCGCTGGCGGTCGCGCGCCTGGGCGAGCAGGAAGCTCGCGAGGTTCGCGCACGCCACCAACAACACCATCGCGACCACGACCATGAGCGCGGCCGCCGCGGGCACCACGATGGTGTCGAGCAGCGGGTTCACGATGACCTGCGTCTCGGGAACCACGATCATTGATGTCGAGCTCGTCCAGTTGGAAGGAAACTGGCGCTGCATTTCCGCGGTGAAGGTGCTCGCGAGCGCGCGCACGCGAGCCATCGACACGCCAGGTGCGAGGCGGACCTTCACGAAGAGGCTGCGATTGTCGTGATCCGTCAGCTCATCGGTCGACGTCGACTCGAGCTGATTGATCATGCGGAGGGGCGCGAACAGGGCGGGCGCGATGCCTGGGAAGGTGCCTTCGTAACTGGCCGGCGCAACGCCCACGATAGTGTAGTCGCGGCCCGACAGTCTGATGCGTCGTCCGACGGCGCCGGGATCCGCGCCGAACGCGCGATGCCAGTACGCGTTCGACAGCACGACCACCGCGTGCGCCCCATTGGCCACGTCGTCCTCGGGTCCGAGCAGCCGTCCAGCCTGTGCCGTTAGGCCGAGCAGCGGGAAGTAGTCGCCGTTCACGAGCTCGGTGAACAGGGTTTCCTCGTGATCGCCGAGGTCGCGCGGCACCGCACCGATTTCGGCGGCCGACACGCGCGACAAGAGGCCGTTCGACCCATCGCGCAGCGCGGCGTAGTCTGGATACGAAAGCGGCGTGTAGGGAAACGATGGCTGGCGCTCATAGAGCTCGGCGATCTGCTCGCGGTGCGGCACGGGCGGGCGCCTCAAGAGCACGGCGTCGACGAGGCTGAAGATCGCCGTATTGGCGCCGATGCCCAACGCGAGCGAGAGGACGGCGACGACCGTGAAGCCGACGCGGTGTTTGGACCGCCGGATGGCGTACCGCACGTCTTGCGTTAGGCGTTGCCAAGCGGTCGCCAGCGACGGGTCGCGGTCCACCGGGCGCCCGGGCAGGCGCGTGCGGGCGACGTCACGCAGTGTGTCCGGCGTCAGCCGCTCGAGCAGCCGGCTCTGCGCCTCTACGGCGCCGACGCGCGGTGCCAGGTCGGCGTATTCCTGCTCGAGGTGCTGGGCGAGCTCCTCGACGAGCTCGGTCGCGTCGCCCGCGCGGAGTCCCAGGGGTGCGAGCCGCTCGCGCAGTTCCGCGCGCCAGTCAGGCATGGTCCGCCGCGATGTTCGCCACGGCTGCGACGAACTCGCGCCAGCTCTGCCGTTGGGCGTCGAGCACGCGCACGCCGGCGGGCGTGATGCGGTAGAAGCGGCGGCGGCGCTCGCCGGCTTGTTCGACCCATCGGCCGCGGATCCATCCGCGCGCTTCCATCCGATAGAGCAGGGGATAGAGAGACGCGACATGGAACGTGAGGACGCCGCGCGACCGCGACGCGATGAGCTTGCTCAGGTCGTAGCCGTGGCGCGGCTGGTGCTCGAGCAGCGACAGCACGAGAAATTCGGCGCTTCCCTTCTTGAGCTCGGGCGTCAGCATGGGGGAGTCCAATATGTGGTAGTGCCACATATTGCGTCGGACCGGCGCCGCGTCAAGAGGCCCGAGTGTCAGAATCCGGAGATCCGGGGTGGCGCGCCTCGCGCCCTAGCGCGTCCCCAGCTTCGCCAGCCACTCGAGCACCGCGCTCTCGAGCGCGATGCGCTTGTCCGAGTACGAGTGGTCGGTCGCCTCGTGCAGCGTCGCGATGTTCGCGTTGCCGCGGGCGCGTAACCGTGAAACCAGCGTGTCGCCTTCCGGCGCCAGGCCGTCATCCGACGTGATGACGAGCATCCGCATGTGCGTGAGGCCGGACACCGCGTCGGCAAACGTCCACTGTGACGTCGCGGCACCGGCGGCGAGGTCGTCGGCCATGCTCCGGGCCGTGACGCCGGCCAGCGCTTCCATGTTGTCGGCCATCACCGCCGTCAGCGTGTCGCGCGGCAACGCCGCATCGCGTCCCATGTCGGCGGCCGAGATGAGGACGAGGCCGGCGAGCTCGGGGTGGTGCGCCGCGGTCAGGATCGCGACCCAGCCGCCCATGCTGTGCCCCGCGATCACGACGTGTGTGGTGTCGATGCCTAACTGCCGCGCCGAGTCGGCGATGTACCGCAGCACCGCGTCGGCGTCCTCCAGGTTCTGCCCGAACCGGAAGGCGCCCGGGCTGCCCCACGACCCGCGGTAGTTGAACGTGATCGCGTTCCACCCCGCTCGCCTAACGGCCTGCGCGAGGTCCAGGTTCTTCTCGTTGCCCGGGAGGCCGTGCAGGAGCACGAACGTGGGGTGCGCGCCGGCACCGGAAGCGAGATACGCCACGCCGTTGATCCGCGCGCCCCCGGACGGAATGTGCAAGACCTCCATCCGCGCCGGGTGCGCGGAGTCGCGGGGCGGATCCACGGTGATGGCACGCGGTGTCTGCGCGACCAACGACGGCGCGCACAGGAAAAACGATGCGAGAACGAAGAATGGCCGCATGGAGCGAGAGCAGAAAGGTGGCGATCGTTGGACGTCGTCGCCGGCGCCTTACGGCATCGAGTCCGCGTCGAAGTTGCGAATGATATAGATGTCGCTCACCGGATGCGACACTTCCCCAACCCACCGCCGTCCATCGCTCGACATGACGCACGCGCATGGGTCGGGTGAAAATGGGAGCGGGCTCACCGCCTTCGCCGCGCCCCCGCCCAGCGGCATGCGCCACAACATCGGCCTGCCTCCCGACGCGCCGACCGTGCCGAACCGGATCGACCCGTCGGCGACCCATTCGAACGGATTGACGAAATCGCTGCCGAACTCGAATGCACCGATCAACTGGATGCGGCTCGAGGCGGCGGACACCCGATAGAACGACTGCCGCGCCGCGGATTCGCCCGACTCGCTATCGGGCCGGAGGGTCAGGACGGCGTACGCATCAGCGTTAGGCGAAGACGCGACTGCATACGGGTATCCGAGCGAATCCGGCATCGCGATGCTGGCGTGCTCGCGGCCGGTCCGATCGAGCAACCGGATGGCCCTGGCGGCACCGTCGACCACCGCGATGCCATCGGGTCCGCTCTCGGCCAACATGCCCGCGGCCGGCAGATCGGCGAAGGGCGAGGCGCGTGCGGTGGCGACGTCGTACGCTGTGAGCCGGGCCCGTCCTCCAGTCAGCATGGTCTCGACGACGACCCGGCGTCCGTCGAGCGTCGGGCTCCACGTCACGACGTCCGCAAGCGCGGGTGTGAGCACGCGCGGCGCCCCGGCGTCGGGACCGTCGAACGGCGCGACGAACAACTGGATGCGGGGCGCGCTGGGGCCCGGCACGCCGGCACCGAAGATCACCGTCCGGCCGTCCTTGGCGAGCGTCGCCACCAGTCGTGCCGATGCGGACCGGATGAGCCGTGCTGGTGTGGGCGTCGCGTTCGGCGACCGCTGTTCCATCGTCCACAACAGGTTCTCGCCGGCCTGGCCGATGCGGAACGCGAGATGGCGCCCGTCTGCGGACAGGTTGAACGCCGACGCGCCTTTTTCCCCCGGCGTGACGACCAGCGTGTCGCGAACGCCTAACGCGCCCGACGGGCCGACGCGGATGCGGAGGAGCGCGCCTTCGCCGCGGCGCGAGAACGCGTAGACGAGCACCGCCCGCGAGTGCGTCGACCACGCGAGTGTGAACGGCGCCGTCGATGGGACGAGGGTCGTATCGATGAGCGTGCCGTCGCGGTCGTACATCGCGAGGAGCACGGATCCGGAGAACCGTTGCCACAGAACCGCCACATGACGTCCATCGGGCGACACGCGCGCGTCGTCGATTTCACCGAGTTGCCCAACGGAGGCAGGCGGCGTGCTGTCCGGCGTTTGCGCCGCGGGCAGGGCGATCGCACGAAAGCGGACGCCGGTTCGGCCGCGAACGGCCGATGCGATGAGCACGCTGTCGCCCTCGGGCGTCAGGTCCCCGCGCCCGACGCCCACGAACGTGAGCGCACCGCCCAACGCCGACATCGCGTATTGACCAGCCGGCCGCCCCGGCCCCAGCGCGACGGCGTCGATCAGGATCCACGAGCCGTCGCGGCTGTACGCCGTTGGGAACGACCACCCGACGTCGGGAACGAGCTCGCGGTCCACGTTGCTGGCGACATCGCGGATCTCGAGTCCGTTGCGACACCTGCCGTCCCCCGCGCAGGTCTCCTCGACGTAGACGACCTGGCCTCCGTTAGGCGCAAGGACCGGCCAGCTCGCGTGGCCGGTCGTGGTGACCTGGATGCGGTCGTACGTTCCCGTGCCGGCGGCGACTGGCGTCGCCCTCGACGCGTCCCGCCTGCCGTAGCGGATGCCCAACCCCACCAACACGGCGATCATCGCCAGCGCGAGCGAAGCCCACGCTGCCGTGCGTCGCCGGTGTGGCATGGCGGGCGCGGCCGGCGACGCGCCCAGCGCCGCCACGAATTCCGCCGCACTCCCGTACCGATCGGCCGGCACCTTGGCCAACGCCCGGGTCACGGCGCTGTCGATTGCCGCCGGCACGGTGTCGCGCAGCACACGCACGGGCGTCGGACGCTCGGTGAGCAGCTTCGCCATCACCGCCTGCACGGTGGCGCCCGTGTGCGGCGGTTCGCCGGTGAGCATCTCGTACAGCACGGCGCCCAGACTGTACACGTCGCTGCGCGCGTCCACCGTGCGATCGCCCGCGGCCTGTTCCGGGCTCATGTACTGCGGCGTGCCCAGGCTCGTGCCGGTTTCCGTTAGGCGGTTGCCGCCCGCCTCCCGCACGGCGAGCGCGATGCCGAAATCGGTGAGGATCGCCTCGCCTTCCTGGAGCAGGATGTTCTCCGGCTTGATGTCGCGGTGGACCACGCCCTGTCGGTGCGCGTAGTCGAGCGCTCCGCCGATCTGGCGCGTGATCGCCACCGCGTCATCGATGCCGAGTTGCGTTTCGCGCTCGAGTCTGTCGCGCAACGACTCGCCGCGGACGTACGGTAGGACGTAGTAGAGCAGTCCGTCCGCGGCGCCCGAATCGATGAGGGTGAGGATGTGCGGATGATCGAGCCGCGCCGCGATGCGAATTTCCTTCAGGAAGCGCTCGGTACCGAGGACGGCGGCCAGGTCGGCGCGCAGCACCTTGAGCGCCACGTCGCGGTCGTGCTTGAGGTCCCGCGCGAGGTACACGGTTGCCATGCCGCCCGCGCCGATCTCACGCTCGACGCGGTAGCGGTCGCCTAACGCCGCCGACAGCTGGGGAATGGTGGTCATTCGTTCGCGCTGGTCGCCCGTGGACACCGCTACGTCCCGTGCCAAGATGCATCCGCGCGGGAGTCGCGGCCAGGCTGTATATTCAGCCGATTCGCCCGCGCGCCCGACGACCGGTGTCGGCGCCGGAATCATCGGGCAGCGGCCCGCCGGCCGCACACGCCTAACGCACGGCCGACACGGACGGTCGACCATGACGACGTTCCTGCAAGACGTTCGCTACGCGATCCGGACCTTCCTCCGCTCACCCGGATTCGCGATCATCGCCATCCTCACGCTCGCGCTCGGCATCGGCGCCAACACCGCGCTCTTCTCCGTCGTCAACGGCGTCCTCCTCGATCCGTTGCCGTATCCCGCGCCCGACCGCTTGGTTGCGGTGTACGGAAGCGCGCCCGGCTTCGCGCACGGCCCGATCTCCTATCCGAATTTCCTCGACTGGCAGCGCTCGACGCGCACGCTCTCGTCGCTCGCGCTCTATCACAACGAGGACTACAACTTCACCGGCGCCGGCGAAGCCGAGCGCGTCTCCGGCTACATGATCTCCGCCGGGTTCTTCCACACACTCGGCGTTGGTCCAATGTTAGGCCGAGGATTCCGCCTCGAGGACGACGTCGTCGGCGCCGCACCGGTCGTGGTGCTGGGCGGCGGGTTCTGGAAGCGACGGTTCGGCGGCGCGCCGGACGTCCTCGGCACATCCATCGATCTCAACGGCACGGCGTACACCGTCGTCGGCGTGATGCCGCCCGAGTTCACGTTCTACGGACACGACCGCGACGTCTACACGCCCATCGGCCAGTGGAACGATGCGACGTTTCACGACCGGCAAGCCGTGTTCAGCTCCGGGATGGTCGGCCGTCTTGCCGCCGGCGTCACGCTCGCGCAGGCGACCGCCGACATCCAGAATGTGGCCCGGCACCTGGCGGCCGAATATCCGGAAGCCGACAAGGGCGTCGGCGCCGTGCTCGTCTCGCTGCAGGACGACCAGGTGGGAAGCGTCCAGCCCGTCCTGCTCGTTCTGTTAGGCGCCGTCGGATTTCTCCTGCTCATCGCGTGCGCCAACGTCGCCAATCTGCTGCTGGCGCGCTCGACCGCCCGGTCGCGCGAGTTCGCGATCCGCGTCTCGTTAGGCGCCAGCCATCGCCACGTCGTGCGCCAACTGCTCACCGAAAGCGTGCTCCTCGCCGGCGCCGGGGGCGCACTCGGGCTGGTCATCGCCACCTGGAGCGTGCGCGGCGTGCTCGGCGCGCTCCCCGCCGCGCTGCCGCACAGCCACGACATTGCCATCGACGCGCGCGTCCTCGCCTTCACGCTCGGTGTCTCCCTCCTCGCCGGCATCCTGTTCGGCCTCGCGCCGGCGCTCAAGGCGTCGCGCGTCAATCTGCAGGACGTGCTCAAGGAAGGCGGGCGAGGGTCGAGCGGCGTTAGGCATCGATTGCAGCGCGTTTTCGTTGCCGCCCAGGTCTCAATGGCACTGGTGCTGCTCGTGGGCGCGGGACTCATGGTGCGCAGTCTCGCGGCGCTCTGGCGCGTCGACCCGGGCTTCGACCCCGGCCACGCGGTCACCTTCAGCCTCTCGCTGCCGGCGTCCTACTCGACCGAGTCGGCCGACACGCGCGCCCGCCTGCGCGAATTCAATGCAAAGATGCTCACGCTCCCGGGCGTCGACGCCGTCTCGGCGACGCTCGGCTCGCGACCGATGGTCCACAACTCGACCGAGTCGTTCTGGGTCGAAGGCCGCCCCAAACCGGCGAACCTCAACGACATGCCCCAGGCGCTCTTCTACCTGGCCGAGGACGGCTTCCAACGCGCGATGGGCGTTAGGCTCGAGCGGGGCCGCTTCATCACGCCCCAGGATGACGAGCGCGCGCCGACCGTGATCGTCATCGACGACGTGTTCGCGCGCACCTATTTCCCGAACGAAGATCCGATCGGCAGGCGCGTGCACCTGGCCACGTTCGGCGTGGAAGCCGAGGTGGTGGGGGTGGTCGGTCACGTTAGGCAATGGGGTCTCGATGCGGATGCCGCCTCGGCCATCGAAGCGCAGTTCTATTTCCCGTTCATGCAGCTGCCCGACAAGATCATGCGCCTGGCGGCGACCGGCGTCGCCGTCGTCCTGCGCACCACGGGCGATCCGGCCGCGGTGATGGGACCCGTACGCCAGGCCGTGGCGCAGCTCGATCCGCGTGATGTCATCTACAACGTGTCGACCATGCGCGACGTGCTGGCCAACTCGCTCGCCGCACGCCGCTTCCTCATGACGCTCCTCGGCGTGTTCGCCGCACTGGCGCTCGTGCTCGCGTGCGTGGGCATCTACGGTGTGATCTCGTATCTGGTGGGTCAGCGCACGAACGAGATCGGTGTGCGCATGGCGCTCGGCGCGCAGGGCTCGGACGTGATGCGCCTGGTGGTCGGCGACGGCGCGCGCATGGCGCTGGCCGGCGCGATCGGCGGCATCCTTGCGTCATTCGCTCTCACACGGTTGATGGCGCATCAGCTGTTCGGCGTCAGTGCGCACGATCCGCTCACGTACATGGTGGTGGCCGTGGTACTCATGCTGGTGGCGATCGCGGCGTGCTGGGTGCCGGCGCGCCGCGCCACGCGCGTCGATCCGGTCGTCGCGCTCCGCTTCGAGTAGCGGAACCCAGCGCGACTCGTCCGTTCCAAACGACGCAGAGGGAAGCGCTTCTCACCGCGAAGCGCTTCCCTCTGTGCCGCCCGGCCCGATCCCGCACGGCCATGCCTTCCTCGCAGGCTGTCGAGCCGAGGGTGACTCTCGGCAGCGTGGTCGTCGTCGTGCCGTCCGGATTGACCACGGTCGTCGTGCCGTCCGGATTTGTGGTGGGCGAGCCATGGGAGGCTGGACTCGCCGCAGCGTTTCTAGCGGTCATCATAGCCGCCGCAGCTCGACCCGTCGG
>JAICLH010000078.1 GCA_025927495.1 Gemmatimonadaceae bacterium | reverse complement strand
GCACCGCCGGCTATGGTGGTCCGTGTCCGCCGGCGGGCGACAAGCCGCATCACTATCACATCACGGTGTACGCGCTGGACACGGACAAGCTCGACATTCCGGCGAGCGCGACGGCGGCGTACGTGGGGTTCAACCTGCACGGGCACACGCTGGCCAAGGCCTCGCTCGTGGCGCTGTACGGCCGCTGAACGCGGTTCGTTAGGCCTGATCGACGAATTCGCCGAAGTGTTCTAACGCGTCGCCGAACGAGCGCCGTCCGAAGCCGATGCGGACGGCGCTGCTCGTTTCGTCGAACACCGTGCCCGGGAGCAGCAGGACGCCGGTGCGGTCGAGGACGAGGTCGCAGTAGCGCTCGATGTCCGTCACGCCGGCCGGCTCGACGAATGCGACGGTGCCCGCGCGGGGCGGGACCCACGCGAATTGCGTTGGGCGCGCGTCGAGGAAGGCGCGGAACGCGGCGAGGTTGTCGCGGATGAGGCCGATGTTGCGACTCAGGATGTCGCGGTGGTGCTCGAGCGCAATCGTCGCGAGGCATTCACTCGGCGCGCTGCTGCAGATGGTGGTGTAGTCTTTCACCTGGCGCACGCGACGGGCGAGATCGCCATCGCGTACGGCGAGCCAGCCGATGCGGAGACCGGCGAGGCCGTACGCCTTCGACATGACGCCTAACGACACGCCGTGCTCGTACAGATCGACCACCGCCGGGAGGCGGTCACGCTCGTCGTACTCGAGGCCGCGGTACACCTCGTCGGAGAACAGCAGGATCCCGCGTTCTCGCGCAAGACTCACGATCGCGTCGAGCGTCGGCGCGGACGGGAGCCAGCCGGTAGGGCTATGCGGGGTGTTAATGACGATGGCGCGGGTGCGCGGACCGATCGCATCGCGGAGAACATCCGGATCGAGCTCCCAGCGCTCGGCGGCCGCCGTCGGCCACAGCGTGACGTTGCAGCCTAACGCACGAGGGATCTCAGCGAGCGATTGGTAGGCGGGGTGGTGGACGATGACGTGGTCGCCGGGCTCGAGCGCGGCGTTCATGAAGGTGAACACGGCTTCCTGCGCGCCGGCGTGGACGGTGATCTCGTCCGGCTGCACATGCGCGTAGAGCGAAGCAATGCGGGCACGGAGGTCCGGGTGCCCGGCGGTGTGTGTATAGCCGAGTGAAAGGGCGAGGAGCCGGTCCGCGGCATTGGGTGCGAGGGCAGCGAGCTCGGCGACGGTCCAGGTCTCGCAATCGGACGCGGACATCATGTAGCGCGCGGTGAATTCGCGCACGTCGTAGTAGCGTTCGAGGCGAAACGGTCGAAGTTGCACGGTATCTCGGCGACGATCTCGTTAATGCAAATGTGAGCCCGGTCACGCTTGAGAGGGTACAGTGTCCACCAGCGAGCAGTCCGGCAATGGGGACCTGCTCATATTCGTGACACGCTGGCCGTTCGTGTATCAGAGGCGCCTCGCTCCAGCCCCTTGCGGCACGACGCTCGCATGGTGTGCACGAGGAACATCTCTCATCGAGGTGCCTCTCGTGTCGACGACACCAGCACCACACCGCCGCGCGCCCAACGATATCGCAGGGCGCCATCACCGCCTAACGTGGTCACTGTCGGCGCTCGTCTTGCTTGCCGTCTGCGCCAGTCGCCCGGCCCGCGCCCAAGCGTTCCTGCGCCTCAGCGCGTCGGACTCCGTGCGAATCCTTGCGACGGAGCTGGTACATGTCCCTGGACAGCCGCCCGGTTTGTCGATCGATTACGCAGCGACGAGTGGTCTCGCGGATACAGCGTCGCTCAAGCAGCGCGCGATTGCGATTCTTCGCGCGGAGCGGCCGCGTTTGGACAGCTTGCATCTCGTCAACTTCGTCGTGCGCGCGGTGGACAAGTCATCCGATTCGACCACCACGCTGTTCCACCGCAAGATGTACGGCTTCGTGCTGCAGCATCGGACGGATGGGCATTGGTACTTTCTTCGGGACCCGAGTCCGGTCATACTCGCGTCGGACTCGACGTTACGGCGTTAGGCGAGCGTGGCGCGCGGTAAGCTTACGGGGAGAAGCTCTCGCTACGGATCGCCTCCATTTCGACTGCTATCAATGGCTATGCCGGACCGTCCGCCAATCAAACTAGCTCTGGAAGCGGCGGTCGAACCGCGAGGCCAAGCGCTCCTCGACGAAGCGGTCGCCTAACTGCCGGCTGACTGACGGACGCGTTCGCCGACGTTCAGGCGTCGAGGGCTTCCATGAAGCGCCGCGCGCGCTCGCGCGCAGGTCCGGGCGACTTCGGTCCCGGCTGGCCGTGGACTGGCTCGACGGCAAGCGACACGAATGTCGGTCCGGGCGCTCCGATCACGTGCCGAACGTCGCTGCGCCACTCCTCGATCGAGGCGTACGCGTGTACCGATTCGAATCCTGCAGCGCGCGCGAGCGCCGCATAGTCTACCACGCCGGCGCCCGGAACAGGCTGTGAACCCGTCACTTCGTAGGTGCCGTTCACGAACACGATGACGACGAGATTCGTCGCGCGCGCGTTCACGATCGACACGAGCGAGCCGAGGTTCATCAGCATCGAGCCGTCGCCGTTGCAGACGATGACGCGGCGGTTCGGCTGGGCCAGCGCCAGGCCTAAACCCATGGATGGCGCGCCGCCCATGGCCGACGGCACGAAGACCAGGTCTAACGGAGTCGGTGGGAGCAGCATCCAATCGCGCGCCGGTGTCATCGTCGTGATGACGATGTCGCGGGCTCCGCGGGCGGCGTGTACGGCGGCGAGCGCATCTTTGGCCGACATGCCTGTGGTCCGAGCGGTCTCAGTCGTGGTCGTCGCCGTCATGCTTTGCCCTCGGCGAGGAGAATCGCGCCAGGGACGCCGGCGTCGCCGCACGCAGCCCGGTGTGCGCCGATCTCATCGAACTGCGCGGGCTCGCTGACTAACCGATAGTCGATCCGCCATGCATCGAGCGTCGGCTCGGTGAAGATGAGACATGTGTCGCCGGGAATGGTGTCCTGATTCAGATAGCTCCGGTAGCCGATGATGGCGAACAGCGGCAGTCCGAAATCGTGAATCGCGTTGCGGATCGCGTCACCGGATTCGAGGAGGCCGGTGCACTGAATGAGGACGAGCGGGGTGGCGCCGCCCAGGTAGAGACCGGCCGCGACTTGCCACGCTTCGCCCTCGCGGCAGACGCGAACGAGCCGTGTGGCGGCGCGCTCTTCGATTGCGGATTGCCAGCGCCCGATCGTGCTGTCGGGAACGGTGACGACGTGCGTGACTCCGAGTTGCTCGAGCAACTCGGCGATCTTCTCACCTGTGAACATTCAACGGGTCAGCGGTGGGCGGCGTCGAGAAAGCTAAGCAATTTTGATCGGCAGCTCGAGCACCCGCTTCTTCGTCAGCGCAAACACCGCGTTCGCCACTGCCGGTGCAATGGGCGGCGTTCCTGGCTCGCCGATCCCGCCGGGGTGCTCGCTGCTCTGCACCAGGTGCACGTCGATCTTGGGCGCCTGGTTCATCCGCACCACCGGATAGTCGGCGAAACTGCTCTGCACGACGCGCCCGTCCTTGAGCGTGATCTCCCCCATGAGCGCCGCCGAGAGCCCGTAGATGATCGCGCTCTCCATCTGCGACTCGACGATGGCGGGATTCACCACGATTCCGCAGTCGACGGCACACGTCACCCGGTGCACGCGCACCTTCTGGCCTTCGAGACTCACCTCGGCCACCTGCACCACGATCGTGTTGCCGAAGCCGTCGAGCAGCGCGATGCCGCGCGCGCGTCCGTTAGGCAGCGGCTTGCCCCAGCCGGACTTGTCGGCCGCCAGGTTCAGCACCGCTAGCCGACGCGGCGAGTCTGCCAGCAAGTGACGCCTGAGCTCCACGGGATCCTTGCCGCCGGCGGCCGCCAACTCGTCGATGAAGCTCTCGATCACGAAGTCGGTGCTCGAATGCCCAACGGAGCGCCACCACCACACGGGAACCGCCGTCTCGGGGATGCCGTACTCGACGTGCATGTTGGGAATCGCGTACGGGAAATCGTCGCCCGTACCGGACACGGCGTCGCCGTCGATGCCCTTGTCCACGGCCTGCTTGCCGTACTGTGCGAGGATCGATGGCGCCACGAAGCGGTGCGTCCACGCGACGGGCCACCCGTTCGCGTCGAGCTTGGCACTCAACCGGTGCAGCGCGGCTGGCCGATAGCCATCGTGTTGAATGTCGTCTGGCCGGTCGTATATCACCTTCACCGGCGCGCCGACGGCCTTCGACGCTTCGACGGCATCGGTCACGAAATCGGTTTTGGACCGCCGGCCGAAGCCGCCGCCCAAAAATGTCGTGTGGATCGCGATCTGATCCTTCGAAAGGCCGGTGATCTGCGCCGCCGTGTCGAGCGCGCCGGTCTGGTTCTGCGTGGGCACCCACACGTCGCACCCGTCGGCGCGCACGTGCGCCGAGCAGTTCATCGGCTCCATGGTCGCGTGCGCCAGATACGGCAACCGATACTCGGCTTCCACTGTCTTGGCGGGATCGGCGCTGGCGACGCTGCCGGAGTCGCGCACCACGGCCAACGGCTGGGCGAGGCGATCCTCGAAGATCTTCCAGATGCCGGCCGAGTCGAGCGTCGCGTTAGGCCCGAAATCCCACTCCACGCCGAGCGCATCGCGGCCCTTGTAGGCGGGCCAGTAGCCGTCGGCCACCACCGCCACGCCGCTCGAGATCCGCACCACGTGCCTAACGCCAGGAACCGCCTTGGCCTTCGCGTCGTCCACGCGCGCGACCGTGCCGCCGAACACCGGACAGCGCTTGACCACCGCCACGAGCATCCCGGGCCGCTGCGTGTCGATGCCGAACCCGGCGCTCCCGTCGGTCTTCGCCCGTGTGTCGACGCGCTTGGTGCGCGTGCCCACGATGCGGAATTCGCTCTGTTCCTTGAGCTTCGGTTGAGCGGGTACGGGCAGCTTCGCCGCCGCGGCGGCGACCTGTCCGTACGACACCGACCGGCCCGACGCCTTGTGCGAGATCCGGCCGCTCGCGGTATGACAGGACGCGGGATCGACGCCCCACTGCGTGGCGGCGGCGGTCATGAGCATTTCACGCGCTGCCGCGCCGGCCGCGCGCATCGGGTCCCACGAGGTGCGCACCGAGGTGCTGCCCCCGGTGCTCAAACGTCCATGGCGCAGCGCGATGAACGCGGCGGTCACCGGCGCCTGCTCCACCCGCACGCGCTTCCAGTCGGCGTCGAGCTCCTCCGCCAGAATCATGGGCAGCGCGGTCATCACACCCTGGCCCATCTCGGACTTGTCGAAGTACACCGTGACCGTGTCGTCGGTGCCGATGACGAGCCACGCGTTGGGCGACAGGCCGTCGGCGTCGCGATGCCTTTCGCCTAGCGCGGTAAGGCGATCGGCCGACGGGAGGTAGAGCGCGATGAGCAGCCCGGCGCCGGCGCCGGCGCTCGACCGCAGAAAGTCGCGGCGGGTGACGGTGCTGGCCATGTCACACCTCCTGCGATGCGCGGTGGATGGCGCTGCGGATGCGGCTGTACGTGCCGCACCGGCAGATGTTGCCGGACATCGCGCGATCGATGTCGTCGTCGGTGGGCTTGGGGTGCGCGGCGAGCAGCGCGGCGGCGGACATGATCTGTCCCGATTGACAGTAGCCGCACTGCGGCACGTCTTCCTCGACCCACGCTTGCTGCAACCGGTGCCCGTGCTCGGTGGCAAGGCCTTCAATGGTGGTCACTTTGCGGCCGCTCGCCGCGGTGATCGGCGTCATGCACGATCGCACGGCCTTGCCATCCAGATGGACGGTGCAGGCGCCGCACTGGCCCATGCCGCACCCGAATTTGGTGCCCGTTAGTCCAATCGAATCGCGCAATACCCAGAGTAGCGGCGTGTCGGCGGCCACGTCGACGGTGTGCGACCGCCCATTGACGAGTACGGTGAACGACGGCATGGGACCCCGCTCCGGTGCGTGTCTGTCTCAAAGTGTACCGGCGGGTCCGGGCGAACGCTATGTGTATTCCTGAACCCGCACGGCTGGGCCTGCCCGTGGTAGCCGGGCGGTCGTGTCGGGGCCGGGCCGCGAGTTTCGATTGATGAGAGAAGGGTGACACGGCTCGCGCGCCGGGCACGGCTCAAGACCGGCGACGCGCGACCAGTACGCGCTCCGACGGAGGAGTCATGCGCAGGAGTTCCTGGTTCGCTTTCGGCTTGGCCGCGGTCCTGGCCGGGGTGCTGGCCGGCTGTTCGGCAAAGCCTACGGAAATGGCGGCGGTACCCAACGGCAATCGCTTCGTCCAAGGCGGAGACACGATCACGCCCCGCCTCGTTAGGCAGCTCGCGAAAGCCCGCGGCATCGTCGCCTACCCGCAGCCCCCGCACGTGCGGCCCGCGCTCGTGCGGTTGGGCCGCGAGCTCGCGTTCGACAAGATCCTGGGCGGCAATCACGACGTGTCGTGCATGACGTGCCACCTGCCGCGCTACGAGACAGGCGACGCGCGCAGCCTGTCCATCGGCTCCGGCGGGACGGGCCTCGGCCCCGACCGTACGCATCCGGACGGCATCAACATCCCGCGCAACGCGCCCCCGTTCTTCAACCTCGGCGCGATGCGGCACCTGTTCTGGGATGGGCGCGTCGAAGTCGACGCCCACGGGCACGTGAGCACGCCGGCCGGCGCGCAACTCACCCCGCAGATGACGAAGGTGTTCGAGTTCGGCGCGCTCTCGGCGCAGCCGATGTTCCCGCCGACGAGCGCCGCCGAGATGCGCGGGTCGTCGGGCAACGAGCTGTCGGGCTTCACCGACAACGACGTGACGCAGATCTGGGCCGGGCTGATGCATCGGTTAGGAACTATTCCGAAGTATCGCCGGATGTTCGAGCAGGCCTATCCGGGGACGCGATTCGACGACATGAATTTCGCGTACGCGTCCAACGCGATCGCCGGCTTCATCGTCAACGACTTGACGTTCCGCAATTCCCCGTGGGACCGGTTCCTGGATGGCGATGACCGCGCGCTCACGCAGCAACAGTTGGACGGTGCGGCGGAGTTCCTCACGCTCAAGTGCTCGATCTGCCACAACGGGGCCACGCTTAGCGACGATCAGTTTCACAATGTCGCGGTGCCGCAGATCGGACCGGGGAAGGGTAACGGCGCGTCCGGGTTGGATGACTTCGGCCGCATGAACGTGACGGGCGATCCGGCGGATCAGTATCGGTTCCGCACGTCGCCGTTGCGCAACGTCGAGCTCACGGGTCCTTACGGCCACGATGGCTCGATCATTTCGCTGCGCGACTTCATCGACCACTACAGCAACTCCGACGAGAAGTTGATGGACTACAATCCGGCGCAGCTGATCGCGCCGCTGCGCAGCACGGTATTGGACAACAAGTCTGCGGTCATCGCCGAGCGCGACACGCTCATCGTCGGTGTGGTGCTGACGCCGGAGATCGAAGACAAGCTGATGGATTACATGTCGGCCCTGACCGACCCCGCGGCCCGCAACCTCTCGCGCCTAACGCCGAGGAGGGTGCCGAGCGGATTGCCGATCGACAAGTAGGGGAGGGAAGGGTCGGCGCGCCGGGCGATGATCGGTCGTCCGGCGCGCCGTTTCGTTTGGGTCGGTCGGGCGGCGGGCGGCGGGCGGCGGGTGTGGTGTGGGGCGAAGTCAAACGAGGTAGATATCGGACAGAGCCGGGCACAAACGGACACCACACGGATTTTTTTGGTTTTTGCAATTCGAGCCGAGTTGCTCGTATCACCTTCTTGCAGGGTCCGTGGCGTGTCCGCCAGTATCCTGCCTTGTCCGCTTTCAAAATTCCTCAGACCAGCCTCCGTTAGGCGGCGGCGGCGTGGCGATAGAGTGTGAGGCACGGGCCGCTGGCCTTGCGGGCTCATGTGCCCTCGGGCATACTCCGGGCGTCGCTTCCCCCTCACGTCGCACCAGCAGAAGGAGTGTCCCGATGACGCGTTCCTCTCCGACGCACTGGGTGCTGTCGGCCGTCGCCGCATGCGTGGCCGTCGGCACCGTCGCGCTCGCCATGCCGGCGCAGGGCGCACCGGCAGATAGCACGGTTGCGCGCAGCAAGGATGGCAAGCGCCTGTTCGGCAGTGCCGAGGCGCTGCGCGTGGCGCGGGTGTCGGGGCCGAGGTTGTCGCCCGACGGGTCGCGCGTGGCGTACCTGGTCGCGTCGCTGGACATGGACAAGGACAAGCCGGGCAAGACGGTGACCCATCTCTGGGTCGTCCCGTCGGCGGGTCCTGCGTCGGCGGCGCGCGAGTACACGCGCGGTGACAAGAGCGTCTCCGGCACGCGCTGGTCCCCCGACGGCAAGATCATCGCCTTCACGATGTTGGCGGGCGAGGACAAGGATGCGCATCCCCAGGTGTGGTTCCAGTACGCCGACGGCGGCGAGCCGTGGCAGGTGACCAAGCACAAGGGCGGCGTGCGCGGCTTCGAGTTCTCGCCTAACGGACAGACGCTGCTGTTCATTGCCGCGCCGGCGCCCGACGCGGACGAGGAGAAGCGCGACAAGCTCCGCGACGACGCCGTCGTGGTAGACCACGATCTCAAGCTGGCCCAACTGTGGACGTGGGACGTCGCGACCGGTGCCGAGAAGCAGATCACGCACGGCGACAACACCGTGACGGACGCGCACTATTCGCCCGACGGGATGCACATCGCGTTCACCACGACGCCGACGCCGCTCCTGGACGACAATTCGATGCAGACCGCGTGGGTGCTGGACGTTGCGAGCGGCAACGTGCGCAAACTCGTCGACACGCCGGACTACACGGGCACGGCGCGCTATTCGCCCGACGGCGCCTGGATCGCCTACCTGGACTCGCACGACTATCTGCTGCACCAACAGGACCTGTTCGTGGTGTCGGCGTCGGGCGGTCAGGGTCGCAATCTGACAGCGAAGTTCGACCTCAATGCGAGCGAACCGTACTGGGCGCCGGACGGCAAATCGATCTATTTCGCCACTGACACGCGCGAATCGAACGAGGTGTTCGCGGCCGACGTCGCCGATGGAAACGTCAAGCAACTGACGACGATGCCGGGCGTGATCAGCCTCGATGCGGTGAGCGCCGACGGACGCACGGTGATCGGCACGCGCGCGGATCCGACGCATCCGGCGGACGTCTTCCGGTCCGACCTGTCGTTGGCCTCGATCGAGCCGATCACCAACCAGAACGCGTGGCTCTCCGACTATGCGTTAGGCAGCACGGAGGTCATCACCTGGAAGAGCAGCAAGGACGGCATGGAGATCGACGGCATCGTCACCAAGCCGGTCGACTTTGCGGCGTCGCGCAAGTATCCAGCGCTGCTCAACCCGCATGGCGGCCCAACGGGTGCCTCGCAACTCGGCTTCAATCCCGGCGAGCAGATCATGGCCGCGAACGGCTATGTGGTGCTCGAGCCCAACTTCCGCGGCTCGACGGGCCGCGGTGAAGCCTTTGCGACCGCGAATCAGAACGACTGGGGCGGCGGAGACTACCGGGATGACATGAGCGGTGTGGATGCGCTCATCGCGCGCGGCTGGGCCGACCCCAATCGGTTAGGCGCATTCGGTTGGTCGTACGGCGGCTTCATGACCTTCTGGATCGACACGCAGACGGACCGCTTCAAGGCGATCTCGCCCGGCGCCGGCTTGCCCGACCTGTACTCGATGTACTCGCAGACGGACATCCACCGGTATCTGCGCCAATTCTTCAACATGAAGGCGCCCTGGGACAATTTTCAGGAATACTGGGACCACTCGCCGATGAAGTACGTGAACAACGTCAAGACGCCCACGATGATTCTGCACGGCCAGGCGGACACGCGCGTGCCGATTCCGCAGGCCCAAGAATTTTTCCGCGCGCTCACGGAACGGCACATCCCAGTCGAGTTCGTCGCGTATCCGCGCGAGAACCATGGATTCACCGAGCCGCGGCACATCCAGGACCGCTACCAGCGCTACCTGGTATTCTTCGGCAAGTACCTGAACAACCCGCCGGTCACCGAACCACGCGACGTGATCGAGCGGATGAACAAAGATCTCCCCGCACAACAGGTTGCCGCCACCAAACCATGATGTCGTTCGGTCGATCGATTTCTTGGACGCGCTTCCGGGGCGCGTTCGGCACAACGGTCGTGGCCGCGCTGGTTGCCGGCGCTGCGGCGTGCTCGCACGAGGCGGCGCCGTCCAAACCCGCGTCCACCACGGAGACGGCCGAGCTCCCGCCGCTCAAGGTGGTCGATCCATCGGACATGGACACGACGGTCAAAGCGTGCACGGACTTCAACTTGTACGCCAACGGGGGCTGGTTGAAGCGGGACACGATTCCGCCGGCATACTCCGAGTCGGGCGTGTTCAAGGACATGGCCGACCGGAACGAGCTGGTCGTGAAATCGGTGCTGGACGATGCGATGGCGAAAGCCTCGTCGCTGCCGGACACGAGCACGGAATACAAGTTGGGCACCTTCTATGGGAGCTGCATGGATTCGGCGGCGGCCGAGGCGGCCGGCGTCGCGCCGATCGCGCCGCAACTGGCGTCCATCGACTCGATCACCTCGACGGCCGCGCTGATTCCTGAGGTCGCGCGCCTCCAGATGGAAGGCACGAACGTGCTCTTCCGCTACGGGCCGTCGGTGAACGCGCACGACGCCGAGCACTACATTGCCGACTTCGATCGCGGCGGGTTAGGCATGCCCGATCGCGACTACTACCTGAACTCGGCGGCGTCGGCCGACTCGATGCGGCGCGCGTATCGCGTGCACATCGCCAGGACGCTCGTGTTGGCCGGTGAGGACAGCGCGTCGGCGTCGAAGGACGCGGACCGTGTGATCGCGCTCGAGACCGGGATGGCGAAGGCCCAACTGCCGCGCGTCGCGCGCCGCGATCCGAAGGCGACCGACCATCAGATGGCGTTCGACAAGCTGCACGAGCTGGCGCCGGATGTGGATTGGTCTGCGTACTTGCACGACGTCGGGCTCGTCACACCGGTGTCGCAGGTGAACGTGGGCGAGCCCGCGTACTACAAGGCGCTCAACACGTTGGTCGCGACGCGGCCGCTCGAGGATTGGCGCGCGTATCTGCGCTACCATGTGTTGTCGAGTGCGTCGCCGTGGCTCTCCTCGGCGTTCGTGAACGAGAACTTCGCGTTCGCCTCGCGCTTCAGCGGGGCGAAGGAGCTCCTGCCGCGGTGGAAGCGCTGCCTGCGCGTGACCGACGCGCAGTTGGGCGAAGCGTTAGGCAAGGCGTACGTAGCCAGGACGTTTCCGCCCGAGGCCAAGGCGAAAGCGAAAGCGGTGATCGACGACATCCGCGCGGCGTTCCACGAGCGGCTGCTGCATTTGACGTGGATGTCCGATTCCACGCGCGCGCACGCGTTGGACAAGCTGGCGAAGATGAACGAGAAGGTCGGCTATCCCGACACGTGGCGCGACTACTCGAAGCTCACGGTGTCGAAGGGCGCGTTCGTGCTGAACACCGAGAATGCGTCGCGCTTCGAGTGGGAACGCGTCGCGCAGCGTCCTGGCCAGCCGGTGGACAAGACCGAGTGGGGCATTACCGTGCCAACGGTGAACGCGTACTACAATCCCAGCAAGAACGAGATGGTGTTCCCGGCCGGCGCGCTGGTCCCGCAGACGTTCGACCCGAAGGCCGATGACGGCGCCAACTACGGTTCGTTAGGCGGCAGCTGGGCCGGCCACGAGATGACGCACGGCTTCGATGACGAGGGCCGGCACTACGACGCCCACGGGAACCTGACCGACTGGTGGACGCCGGCGGACTCGAAACGCTTCAACGCGCAGGCCGAGCTGGATGCGACGCAGTACGACGGCTACATCCAGGTCGACACGTTCCACGTGAACGGCCACCTGACGTTAGGCGAAAACATCGCCGACTACGGCGGCGCGCTCACCGCGTACGACGCGCTCGAGCACGCCCTGCAGCGCGACGGCCGCCCAGGTCTCATCGACGGCTTCACGCCCGAGCAACGGTTCTTTCTTGCGTACGCGCAGAGCTTCCGTGTGCACTCGCGCCCCGAAGGCCTGCGCACGCGCGTGAAAGTAGACCCGCACTCACCGGAAAACTGGCGCGTGGATGGACCGCTGTCGGACATGGAGGCGTTCGCGAAGGCGTTTGGATGCAAGCCCGGCGATCAGATGGTGAGGCCGAGGAACGAGGTGCCTAACATCTGGTGAAGCATGCGCTGGCGCGCATTGAGGGAAGAGGGAAGCGGCGGCTGGCGCCACCTGAGGGAAGGGGGCGGAAGCCTGATTTCGCGTCCTCTTCCCTCAGGCAGCGTTGGCTGCCGCTTCCCTCAGCCGGAGGCGCTTCCCTCAGCGCGCGACAGCGCGCGCTTCCCTCGTCTCTATTAGTTCACCACCGCGATGGTGAAACCATCATACCCCTTCAGGCCGACTGTCTGGATCGTCGTCGCGCTCACGCGCTCGTCGCGTGTGAGCATCACGTGGAAGCGGCGCACGCCGTGCACGTTCGCATCGTCGCTCGACGGGTCAGCCAGTTGGCCCTCGCGCACGACGTTGTCGACGATCAGCACCGAGCCGGGGCGGCAGAGCGCGAGCGAGCGCTCGAAGTAGTCGGGGATCCTCGGCTTGTCGGCGTCGATGAACACGAAATCGAATGGACGACCGCCCTCGGCGGCCAACGTGGCGAGGGTGTCGAGCGCGTCGCCCACGCGCACGTCGACGCGGCGGGCAACCCCTGCGTGGCGCAGATTCTCGCGCGCCACCGCGGCGTGTGCGGGATCGACCTCGAGTGTCACCACCCGGCCGCCGGGGCCCAACGCACGCGCGAGCCAGATCGTCGAGTAGCCGCCTAACGTCCCCAGCTCGAGAATGCGGCGCGCCTTGATCGCGCGCGCGAGCAGGTGGAGCAGCTTGCCCTGCGGCGGGGACACGCTGATGGCGGGCAGCCCCGCCGCGCTGCTGCGCGCGAGGGCCGCCTCGAGCACCGCGTCCTGTCCCACGAGGGTGTCGCCGACGAATGCGTCGACAGCGTTCCAGAGGTCCTGGCTCATCGCACGCTCCCGTTAGGCCTTCGCACGAACGACGACCGCCACGCGATGCCATGCGTTGTTGCCGTAGCCTTTCACGTTCCAGCTGTCGCGCAAATCCGGTGACTGCGACGCGGCCACGCCGTCCTCGGCGCGCGCGACGAGCGTGTGCCGCCCCGGCGCCAGGTGGAGGGTCGCCTCCCAGAACGTCCAGGTGTAGCCGGCGCCGGGCGCCGTGATGCGCGCCGGGACCCAGTCGCGACCGTCGTTAGGCGAAACCTCGACGCCCGTCACGGGCCGAGCCGTCGAGCCCATCGCCCAGCCCCGCACGCGCACGGAGCCCGCGCACACCTGCTGCTCGGGCGACGGATCGAGAATCGCGGCGTTGAGCGGCACGGCATTCATCGCCACACCGGCGGTGACGTCGCGCGGCTTGGCAGGATCCGGCGTGTGCTGGACGCGATACGCTTCGCGCTGGAAATAGTTCGTCGAGGGCTCATCGAGCAGTGTGATCCGGCCCAGCCATTTCACGCTGCGCGCGCCAATCCAGCCCGGCACGACGGCGCGCATCGGGAATCCATGCACGTGGGGCAGCGGCGCACCGTTGAGATGCGTGGCCAGGATCACGTCGCCATTGAGCGCTTTCTCGACGTCCACCGACCCGCCGAATCCGAATTGCCGTCCGTGCCGCTCCACCGAATCGAGACCTGTGAATTCAACGTAGCGAGCGCCGTCGCCAATGCCGACGTGGTCGAGCACCTCACGGAGCGGAATGCCAGTCCACTCGCCGGTACTGGCCGCTTCTGGTCCCCACGGCAGCTCGCCAGGTAAGGGCCCCAACAGCAAGAACTCGTTACGTCGTAGCCCGGCGCAGACGAGCGTCGCGGCGACCGTGCGCCGTGAGAAGCCGCGCAGGTCGTCGAGCGAGAACGTCGTGGGGCGGGAACATCGACCACCCACCTCGAGCCTCCACGTCGCTTCGTCGATGGTCGGGATCTTGGCGTGGCTTCTCGTGAAGAACTGGTCGACCGGTGTGACGAAGTGATCCGCGGTGATCACCGGGCGCGTCCCGGTGTTCAGGCACTCGGCGTCGTGGATCAAGCGGTGATCGGTCATCGGCATCCGGTTCGGGCGACGTATTGGCGCAGGCGGGAACACTCGGGTCCGCGGACACAAGCTAAGCGCGCGCGCAAGGGCGGCGAAGGGCGATCGGGGCAGTTGTCGCGTGCGCGACGACGCACGCGCCGATGGCCGCGCAGCCATCCGTCGTTTCTGCCGCTGCCGCTTTTTCCGCGTCCCGCGGAGCGAAGAAGCTCGCCATCGGGCGTCATGCGACGTCCGGACCGGGGTATGCCTAACGAGATGCTGCGGGGCGAGCGGGCGACCCCGCGGGGCAGAATGTAGTCCAGGAGTTGGGGGAGGGCCTGCAATGAATTATTTTACGCGGCTAGTGAGGTGCGTCAGAAATTATGATAGCGGAGATGAGGGAATGGGGAAGCGCTCGCTGTCGCTCGCTTGGGGAAGCGCGGCGCTGAGGGAAGCGGCGGCGACGCCGCCTGAGGGGTGGAAGGACATCAGTTGTCCCTGGGTGGAGAGTCTCGAATCGCCGAGGCTCGCGCGCATGGCACTCACGTCGTGCAGACCATTGATGTTGTTC
>JAICLH010000227.1 GCA_025927495.1 Gemmatimonadaceae bacterium | reverse complement strand
GTAGACGTCGATGCCCTCGTAGGACACGTGCAGCGGTTCTTCGATGCGCACCTTCCAGGTCGCGAGGTCCTGCATCGTGAACAGCGCACCATCTTCTCGCGCGCCGCGCACCAGCTCGCGCGCGATATCGCCCTTGTAGAACCGGTCGTATGCGGCGTAGATCGCGGCTTTCCGACTCTTGCCCTGCTCGAGCGCGGTCTGCTCGGCGTCGACCAGCTTGCGCCACATCGCGGCGAGATCTTTCTGCACGAAGATCTCGCCGGGCTGCGGTGCCTCGTACGCGCTGCCCGTGTGCGGCAGCATGATGCCGGGGGCGTACTTCCATTTCTTGATCCATCCCTTGTAGTGCTCGATGGTGTGCGAGAGCTCGGCTTCCATTGGGTAGCCGTCTGCCATCTGGATCGCGGGTCCGAGCACGTCCTTGAGCGACAGGCGCCCGTATTCCGCGAGCATCGTCAACATGCCGCCGACTGTGCCCGGCGTGACCGCGGCTAACGGACCATACTCGGGCGGATATCGGTAGCCTTTGCTCTTGTAGAACCCGGCCGTCGCGCCGGTCGGCGCGACGCCGAGGGCATCGATGCCGATCACTTTTTTGGTGTGCGGGTCGTAGATGAGCGCCTGCGTTTCACCTCCGCACGACAACGTGTCCCACATGGTGCAGCCCGCCGCGAGCATCGCCGCGGCTGCATCGACGGCGTTGCCGCCTTTCGCAAACACGATGGCTCCCGCCGTGGCTGAGAGCGGCTTGCCCGTGATCGCGAGCCAGTGTCTGGCGTGGAGCGGCGGCTTCTCGGTTTGTGCGTAGCGCGGGTCGGCGGCGCCGACGGGCTGGCCCGGTCGTTGGGCGCGCTGCTGCGCGGCCGCGGGCGCGGCGCAGAGAGCGGCGACAGCGGCAATGACGAGCTCGCCGCGGCGGAGCGATGATCCGATGCGCATGGGCGTGGGTGGAATGGTTGTGCCCGTGAACTTGGGTCGGTGTCAGCGAGCCCGCAACCAGTCGCGACGCGGGCGCGCGCCGTGCACCAGCTACAGGGAACGATGGGTGGTACCGCGTCGTTGGACAACAACACCGGCGGCGATTCGCGCGCCGCTCGACGGCGCGCGATCATCGCCTAACGAACACGTTTCTTCAGCAGAGATGGCTCATGGCGACGACGACACTCGAACGCCCCGCGGAACGATCCGGCACTTTCGTCATTGGCGGCGACATGCCGGTGCATCGTCTCGGGTTCGGCAGCATGCAGCTGACCGGCCCGGGCATCTGGGGCGACCCCAAGGATCCGGCCGAGGCGGTGCGCGTGCTCAGGCGCGCCGTCGAACTCGGCGTCACACTCATTGATACCGCGGACTCGTACGGTCCCTACGTGGCGGAGGACCTGATCCGGAAGGCGTTGCATCCCTATTCCGACGATCTCGTGATCGCGACGAAAGCGGGCCTCACGCGCGGTGGCCCCGGCAATTGGGAACCCGTGGGCCGTCCCGAGTATCTGCGGCAGGAAGCGGAGATGAGCCTCCGCCGGTTAGGCCTGGAACGCATCGACCTCTTTCAACTGCACCGCATCGATCCCAAGGTGCCGTTGGCCGACCAAGTGGGCGAGCTCGCGCTGTTGCAGAAAGAAGGCAAGATCCGGCACATCGGATTGTCCGAGGTGACCATCGACGAGCTGAAGCAAGCGCAGCGCTACGCGACGATCGTCACGGTGCAGAACAAGTACAACCTGGAAGAGCGCACGGCGGAACCGCTCCTCGATCACGCGGCGAAGCACGGCATCGGGTTCATTCCGTGGTTCCCGCTGGCGACGGGCGCGCTGGCCAAAGATGGTAGCGTGCTGACTGAGCTCGCGAAGCGATTGGGCGCGACACCGTCGCAATTGGCGCTCGCGTGGCTACTCCACAGGTCTCCGGTGATGCTCCCGATTCCGGGCACGTCGAAGGTGAAGCACCTCGAGGACAACATCGCAGCGGCGACAATCACGTTGTCGGACGCGGATGCCGAGGCGCTGTCGAAGGCGGCGTCATGATCGGGTAAAACTTGCGGCGCGGCGCGCGCGGGGAGAGAGTTCGGTCGCGACGACAATGACCTGGTGGGCCGTGTTTCGATGGCCCACCAGCTTCTCTCACCGGACCACATGCCATGCCCGTGTTGGTCGACCTCCCAACCGACTTTCGCCTAACGATCAGCGGCATCGTGCTCGCGGCCTCACTGGCAGCGCCGGCCGCGGCGCAGTCGGCGTCGTCGATCTACATGCCGCGTGCCATCAAGAAAACGTACGAGACCGGCACGCGCACCATGGACGGCCGTCCGGGTCCCAAGTACTGGGAGAATCACGCGCGGTACACGATGACCGTGAGCGCGATGCCGCCCGACCGCACCATTCGCGGCACCGAGCAGATCGTGTATCAGAACAACAGCCCCGACACGCTGCGCGCGCTCGTCATCCGGCTGTTCATCAACGTGCACAAGCCGGGTGCGCCGCGCGACGGCGGCACGACGCCGGACTACCTCACGAGCGGCGTGCACATCGACACGTTCGCGGTGAATGGCGCGCCGACCCCGTGGCGCGACAGCCCGCAATTCTTCACGTGGCAGCCGGTGCGGTTGGCAACGCCACTGACGCCGCACGAGTCGGTGCGGCTGCGCTTCGACTGGCATTACGAGATCTCCAAGCGCGCCGGCCGCGAAGGCATGCTCGACTCCACGACGTATTATCTCGCGTACTTCTATCCGCGCGTCTCGGTCTTCGATGACTACAACGGCTGGGACACGATGGACTTCACCGACCTGCAGGAGTTCTACAGCGACTTCAACGATTACGACGTGACGGTCGACGTGCCGGCGAACTATGTGGTGTGGGGCACGGGCACGCTGGCGGATCCATCCGCGAACCTGCAGGCCGATGCCTTACGGCGCTTCCAGTCCTCGTTCACGTCGGATACGACGGTGCACGTTGCGTCGGGCGCCGATCTGGCCGGCGGCAAAATCACCAGGCAGCAGGCGGTGAATCACTGGCACTTCACCGCGCGCGACGTGCCTGACATGGCGTTCGCGGTGAGCAATCACTACGACTGGGATGCGGCGAGCGTGTTGGTCGACGACGCGGCGCACCGTCGTGCCAGCGTACAGGCGGCGTACAACGACACGGCCGCCGACTATCACCACATGGTCGGTTTCGCGCATCACGCGCTCGACTGGCTGTCCCACAATTGGCCCGGCGTGCCGTATCCGTACGAGAAGAGCACGGTGGTGCAGGGCTCGGCGGACATGGAATATCCGATGATGGTGAACGACGGGTCGACGCCGGACACGATCTTCTCGCGCTTCGTGGTGGAGCACGAGATCGCGCACACGTATTTCCCCTTCTACATGGGGATCAACGAGACGCGATACCCATTCATGGACGAAGGGTGGGCGACGACGTTCGAGTTTCTCATCGGGACGTCGGACCTGGGCGCAGCGCGCGCGACGAATTTCTTCAAGCAATTTCGCGTCGCGGGATGGATCGCGGATCCGTCGCCGCTCGAGGACTTGCCGATCATCACGCCGGCCGATGTGCTCAAGGACGCGGCGTATGGCAACAACGCGTACGGCAAACCCGCGCTCGGCTACCTCGCGCTCAAGGAACTGTTAGGCGACGACACGTTCAAGAAGTGCCTGCACGCATTCATCGACCGGTGGCACGGCAAGCATCCCACGCCGTGGGACTTCTTCTATACGTTCAACGACGTGTCGGGGCAGAACCTCGATTGGTTCTGGAATAGCTGGTTCTTCAGCAACGCGTACATCGATCTCGGCATCACCGGTGCGCGGCGCGGCGCGAAAGGTTGGAGCGTGACGCTCGCGAACGTGGGCGGGATGCCCGCGCCGGTTGATCTGCTGCTGCACTACTCGGACGCGAGCATCGACACGGTGCACGAGACGCCGGCCATCTGGCATGCCGACCTGCATCGCGCGACGGTGACGGTGCCGGCGAAGAAAGCCGTGGCGTCGATCACGGTGGACCATGGCATCTGGATGGATGCGGATAGTACGAACGATCGGTGGACGGGGAAGCGTTAGGAGAGGAGGGAAGCGCTCGCTGGCGCTCGCTGGGGGAAGCGCTGCGCTTGGGGAATGGGGAAGCGGCGGCTACGCCGCCTTGGTGGGAGGAACAACATCAGTGTTCCGCGCGCAAGGAGAACCGTGACGCAGGCACGTCATTCGGCGCTCCCCACCAACAATTCGCTGATGCCCTTCCTCCCCACCAAGGCGGCGTAGCCGCCGCTTCCCCATTCCCCAAGCGCAGTGCTTCCCCAAGCGCCGCGCGAAGCGCGGCGCGCTTCCCTCAGCGGCCCGCGCTCGCGGGCCGCGCCCCCGGCTGCTTCAATCCACCGTCCGCTTTCACGGCCGTCGAACTCCCCGTGCCGCCGCTGGCGGCGTTCAGATCGCCCTCGAGGAAGCTCGTGTCGTGCTTGCGCGCCTTGAGCATGCCGGCGAAGCCTTGCTTGTCGCTCGCCTTGATGTACGCTTCGCGCGACTCGACAAGCCCGTTGTCCACCAGGTCGATCAAGGCATCGTTGAGCGTCACCATGCCTAACCGCTTGGACGTCTGCAGAATCGACGGGATCTGGAAGGTCTTCCCTTCGCGGATCAGGTTCGAGATCGCGGGAATCGTGAGCAGCACTTCGCGCGCGGCCACGCGGCCGCCGCCGATTTTCTTGCACAGCACCTGCGAGATGACGCCGCGCAGCGACTCGGAGAGCATCACGCGGATCTGCGCCTGACGGTCGGGCGGGAACTGGTCGATCAGGCGGTCCACCGTGCTCACCGCACTCGTCGTGTGCAGCGTGCCGAACACCAGGTGTCCGGTTTCGGCCGTCTCGATCGCGATCGACACGGTCTCGAGGTCGCGCAGCTCGCCGACGAGGATGATGTCGGGGTCTTCACGGAGCGCCGCGCGCAGCGCGTGCTTGAACGATTGCGTGTGGAGACCGACCTGCCGCTGCGTGATGATGCACTGCTTGTTCTGGTGCACGAACTCGATCGGGTCCTCGATCGTGACCACGTGGTCGGTGCGGGAGCGGTTCACGAGGTCGATGAGCGCGCAGAGCGTGGTCGACTTGCCGGATCCCGTTGGGCCGGTGACGAGCACGAGGCCGCGCGGCAAGTGACAGAGCCGCTGCACCTCGTCCGTTAGGCCGAGCTCGTCGGCGCTGATGACGCGGGCCGGAATGACCCGGAAGACCGCCGCGGCGCCGCGGCGGTCGCGCAGCGCGTTGCACCGAAAGCGCGCCAGGCCTTCGATCTCGTACGCGAAATCGGTGTCGCTTATGCTCTCGAACTCGCGCCGGTTCCGGTTCGGCATGAGCGCCAGCATCATCGCCTCGAGGGTCCCGTTGTCGAGCGGGCCGCGCCCCTCGATGCGCATCATTTCGCCGTGCAAACGCAGAATCGGCGGCTCGCTCACACGCAGGTGCAGGTCCGATGCCCCGAAATTAGTCGCCATGCGCAGAAGGTCGTCAATTCTAACCGGCATAAATTGTTTAATTAGTTCAGGTTAACGGTCTCAAGCAGGAGTAGAGCAGGTCCGGAAGAAAGTGTGAAGGACAAACCGTCACAACAGAGTTTAACTATTTTTAGCAGTTTTCGTC
>JAICLH010000254.1 GCA_025927495.1 Gemmatimonadaceae bacterium | reverse complement strand
TTGGCGACGTTGGCGCACGCAATGAGCCAGACGACGATCGCGACGCCGGTGATCCAGGTGGCCACTTTGGCCGTGTTCGATTCGTTAGGCCCGCGGTCGTCGAGGATCGACCCGACCAGGGCGTGCGGTCGTGCGATGGCGAGCGGCTGCATGCTCGGCGAAACGGCCAGCGCCGCCTGGTAGCTCCGGATATACGCCTGCGTCATGTCCGCGTTCGCCGCGGCGAGGCTGACGCCCGGCTTCCGTTCGACGATCATCGACGCCCAGGTCCAGTGATACGTGCTCCACCACTCCTCGCCCCGGATCAAGAAGTTGGCGCCGAGCTCGTGGCCGTACGCCGTGATCGGAATGAAGGCGGCCGGCGGGTCGCTCTCCCACAGTCCCGCGAATCCCGGCGGCGCCACGCCAATGATCGTGTACGTGGTGGCGCCGATCTGGACGGGTTTGCCCAGGACGTCGCGCGCGCCGCCGAATTTGGTCTGCCACATCGCGTACGAGAGCACGGCCACCGGCGTTCCGTTAGGCACCTTGTCCTCGGCCGCGGTGAAGTACCGGCCGAGCACCGGAGGCGCATCGAAGAAGCCGAAAAAACTCGCGCTGACGATGCCAACCTGCATCTGCCGCGCTTCGTCTCCCCTGCCGATCGCGAGCTTGTCCTCCGTCACCTCGGCGAGACGGCTGAAGGACGTCGTCCACTTGGTGAAGTCGGTGTACCGCGCGTACTGGACGCCCGAATTGAAATTCTCCTTCCCCCGGTATGTGTTGGCGAGGTAGACGTGATGCACCAGCGACGGGTTGCGGAGCATGGCCGGCGCACGGAAGAGCAGACGGTCGACGATGGAGAACATCGCCGCGTTGGCGCCGATGCCCAGCGCGAGCGTGACCACCACGGCTGCCGTGAAGCCGGGCGAGTTTCGCAAGCCGCGCAGCGTGTAGCGGATGTCTTGGAGCAGTGCGTTCCAGCGCTCGGGACGCGCGGCGTGCGGGGCAGCCCGACTCGCAGAGCCGGCGGGGACGGGGACCGAATCGCCTATCGACATGTCGGCTTCGATTGAATGAGGGAAACGAGGACCGCGGATCAATGGTTCGACACGCACTTGGTCGCAAGGGTGGCCTGCCGCCGGGACAGAACGCTGATACGGCTGACGAGGGCTAACAGCCGTGTCCTCAGGCTGATCGCCATTTGTTTCGGCGCCGACCCTTCGTTCGGGTCTGCGGCCCGGTTAGGCGAATGCGGGGGCGCTCGCCCCGCGGCGAAGCGGTCCCAGTCTTGCGACGAGCTCGCTAGCCGAGCAAGTTCATGTGTGGCAGTCGGAGAACGGTGGAGGCGTCGCATGGGTCTTGGGTATGCCGTCTCGCGCATACTGGATACATGTCCGGGTCTCGAACCCGCAGCAGTCGAGAAACGCCTCGCGTACGGGTCCTTCGCACACCTGAGAGACCGCGTCGTCTACCTCGAGGTGCCGAAGGCGGCGTGCACCGCCATCAAAATGGTGCTGCGCGACCTGTACGTGACGACGCCGCTCACGCTGTTCCCACGGATGAGCCGCCAGACCAAGCGCGGCATGTTCGTGCATGCTCGTGTCAACGCGCCGCTTCCGGCGCTGACGGATCTCGACGACGCCGCCCAACGAGAACTGCTCGAGGACGACGACGTCCTCCGGCTGACCGTCGTGCGCAATCCGTATACGCGCTTTGTCTCCGCGTGGCGCGACAAGGTGTATCTGTACGAGCCGACCGCCGAAGACGTCTATGTGGCCGTTCGCGGTGTCGTACCGGATGTCGCGCACAAGGAACCCATTCAGTTTGCGGAGTTCGTCTCGTACGTCGAGCGCACGATCAGCGCGACCAGCGACCCGCACTGGCGCCGTCAGGTGGATCTCACGTACCCCGACGCCTTACGCTTCACCCACGTCGGCCAGACGGAGAATCTCCCCGCGACCGTCGCGCTGCTCTATCGACGAGCCGGACACGAACCCCCAGAGACGATGCCGCGCGCGAACGGAGCGGTGCTGTTGGCCGGCGCGTCGTACACCCTGGGACTCGCCAAACGCGTGCACGACATCTACGCGCAGGACTTCACGACATTCGGTTACGATCCCACGGCGTGGCCGTGCGATATCGACGTCGAGAGCGCCGTCAGCCTCGAGCGGTTCGTCGATGAAGTCATGGAACGGAACGTCATCATCTCGCATCTGTACGACGAGCGGGCGCGGCTCGCCCGCGAGTACGATGACGTGTACCGCTTCTCGTTAACGCGCCTCAAGAACAAGTGGCGCCGCATGTTCGATGTCCACCTGCGCTCGTGAGCGCGCCCGCCTAACGAACTACGAGCCGGGCCCTGGATCGACGTGGAGCGCAGTCATCATTCCCGACCCAAGGTGCTCGGCGATGTGACAGTGCAGCATCCAGGTGCCCGGATTCGACGCGTCGATGAGCACATCGACCGTCGACCCCACCGGGATCAGCACGGTGTCCTTCCAGACGAGATTCCTGGTGCGCACCCCGTCGCGCGACACAACCAGCATCCGCTGGCCGTGCAGATGGATCGGGTGCTGCATCGGATGGAACGACTTGGGATCGTTGAACAATTCGAGCTTCACCACCGATCCCTGCTTCACGTGCCAGTCGATGTCCATGTTCTCTTTGCCCGTCGCATCGTCGCGCAGGATCCACCGCACCTGATCGCTCGTCGACAGCCAGTTCATGTCCGGCATCCCGTCTACCCACTCGACGGGCGCATAGTACGCGGTGTCCACGTTCATGAACTGCACGGTGGCCAGTGGCAGCGCGTTGCCGTGCATAGTGAGGGTGAGGCGCTTATCTGGTGGTTTGTCGAAGTACGGGCGATAGCGGTCGATGTCGCGCGTGACTGCTGCGTTGTCGTGCAGGGCGGCGAAGGGGGCGGCGTAGTCCGGGGTCGCGGCCGTCGAATCGACGGACACTATGCCTAACGTGTCGACTTCGGCGTCGAACTCGCCGCGGTAATGGTTGATCGCTTGCACCGCGTTGACCAACGCGTAGCGGCCGGGGCGGTCGAACTGCACTTCCACGATGTAGCGCTCGGCCGGAGCAAGAATGACGCTCGGCACGCGCTCCTCGTGCTCGAACCGGCTCACATCCGAGGCGAGCACTTTGATGGGCGCGCCGCCGAACGAGATGTTGTAGGTGCGCGAGCTCGCCGCGTTCGTGAGATAGAATCGCACCACCTCGCCGCGATGCACCGTGAGCGTGTATTTCGGCTCGCCGTTCACGAGCAACAGGTTGCCGACGCGTCCCATGAGCGCGAAGTCCGGCCCGGTCTTGCCGTACGGGATGAGCGTGTCCGCGTTCACGAGCAGATCATCGAACAGCAGGACCTGCTCTCGATTGGCCGGCGAGTAGTAGGCCGAGTCCGGCGAGTCGACGATCATGTTGCCGAAGAGGCCGAGTGCCTGCTCGATGTCTTCGCGCACGTGCGGGTGATACCAATAGACGCCCGCATCGGGGAAGTGGACGTGATAGACGAAGCTGTCGCCCGGTGCGACTGGTTGCTGGGTAATGCCCGGGACGCCGTCGAAGCGGTTGTCCAGCCTTACGCCGTGCCAGTGAATCGAGCTCGGGAGATCGATGCGGTTATGGAACCGCACGGTGATGGTCGCGTTCTGCGGGACGCGCAGCAGCGGACCCGGCACCTGGCTGTTGAAGCCGTACATCACGTAGGGGCGACCGGCTACCGTGCGGCGCACGAGCGTTGCGGACAAGTCGAGCGTGTCGCCATCCCTGACCCGCACCACGGCGCTCTGCCTAACTTCAGGCAACGACGCCGGATCGACGCCCGCGCCCGGCAGAAACGTCCCGCCTGGCGGCGTCAAGCCGACGAGACCCGGCATCATGACCATGCCCTTCGGCATCGGGATGGGCATCGCCATCTCGGTCGATGACATACCGGGCATCGGCATCGCCGGCTGGCGTTTGGGCGTCGTGTCGGCAGGCGTGCCGGGCCTGGGCATGCCCGGCGGCATTGCGGGCATTGTGGTGTCATGCTGCTGGGCGCTGCTCGCCGCCCCGACCGCGGCGACGAGCAGCGCCGCGATCGCACAGACACAGCGGTTCAATCCGTGACACCGTGGAAGAACGCGGTGTGCGCCTGGAAGC
>JAICLH010000147.1 GCA_025927495.1 Gemmatimonadaceae bacterium | reverse complement strand
TGGTGCGCGCTCGAACGGCCACGTGCGGACGGATGCCGTGGACGATTCGCCTGATCGATGCGATGACCGATGACGGATCGCCGGTCGTCCGGACGGCGAGCGACAGCGGCCAGTACGTGCGCAGGCGCTGCGGATAGTACGCGTAGAATGTCGGCGGCGGCGCGGAGGCGAGGCCATCGTCGTGCACGTCACCCACGACGCCGATGACGGTGAACGATCGCCAATCCGTGTCCATGTTGCCGAACGCGACGACTTTGCCGATCGGGTTTTCTCCCGGCCACGACTGGGTGGCGAATCGTTCGCTCACCACGGCAACCGACTGCCGCTCGATGCCGTCGCGCGCATCGAAGACGCGCCCCCGTTTCAGCGGAATGCCTAACGCTTTGAAGTAGTCGCCGTCGACGACCACGTAGTTGGCGTGTCCCTTCCGCGACGCGGGGAAGCCGAGCCACGCGTCGGACGTGATCGAGTCCGTCGGCGCGTCGAGTATCAGGTAGCCGCCATCGGGCGGCGAGTTTGCGATGGGCACGCCCGTCCCCGCCCCGACCGCGCTCACGCCCGGCAGCGCGCGCACGCGATCGATGAGCGTGTTGTAGTAGTCGAGCCGCTGCCGTTGATCCTCGATGCTCGCCGTGGCGTCAACCACAGCCACGTGGTCGGTGCTGAAGCCGGGATTCACGCGCAGCAAGTTGAGAAAACTGCGTCCGAGGAGCGCCGCGCCGCTCAGGAGCACGACCGTGAGGGAAACCTGAGTGACGACGGTGGCGCGTCGGAGCGCGGCACCCGATGCCGCCACGGTACGCGAGCTGGCCGAAAGCGCGTCGCGCACGTGCTGGCCGGCAAGGCGCGCTGCCGACATGCCGCCCAGCGCCAGCGAGAGCAGCGCGGCGACGGCGGCCGTGAACGCCAGCACCTGCCAGTCCATGGTGATCTCGCCGGCGCGCGGCAACGCCGAAGCGGGCGCGGCGACTACGAGCCTAACGGCGACCGCCGCCAGCCACACGCCGGCGAACGCGGCCAGGCCCACGAGCACCGACGACTCCACCAGCACTTGCCTAACGAGCCGAACGGGCGCGGCGCCGAGGGCGACGCGCACGGCGAGCTCGCTGCGCCGCGCCACGAGGCGCGTCGCCATCAAATTGAGCGCGTTCGCCAGCCCGATGAGCAACAGGAACGCCGAGGCGCCCAACAACAGGAAGAGGCGCTGGCGCACGTCGCCCACCATCTGCTCGCGGAGTCCCACCAGCGTTGCGTCCGACATCGCGGTCTGATTCCCGTATTCGGCCTTCATCTGCCGCGACACCGCACTCAGATCCCGCCGTGCCGCTTCCTTCGTGACTCCCGTGCGTAGTCGCGCAATGACCGTGTACCCTTGCGACGTGCGACCGGTGCTCGGCGGGAGCAGCTCCATCGGCACCCAGATCTGGTTCCCTTGCGGGTAGTCGGCGGTCGCCGGGAGGACACCAACTACGGTGTAGCTGTGGTTCCCCCAAGTGATCTGTCGTCCGATGGCGCCGTGCTCGGCGCCGAATTGGCCGCGCGCGAAGGCGTCGCTGATGACGGCGGCGCCTTGGCCGCCGAAGCGCTGCTCTTCCGGTACGAACAGCCGGCCTAACCGTGCATGAATACCGAGCACCGTGAAGAAGTCGCGCGTCACGGGCGCGACCCGGGCCAGCGTTGGACCGGTGGGCGTCTCGACCGTGCTCGTCCCGGTCCAACCCGACAGCAGCGCCACGCCCGAGAAGCTGTGCGTGCGCTCGGCCCAATCGTGAAAATTCGGCTGCGAGACGGAGTTGCGCGCGCCCTTGTCCGTAAGCTGATACAGCCGCACGATGCGGTCCGATTCCGGGTACGGAAGCGGCTTGAGCACGACGCTGTCGACGACGCTGAAGATCGCCGTCGTCGCGCCGATGCCGAGCGCCATGGTAATGATGACGATCGTCGTGAAGGCCGGCGCGCGGCGGAGCATGCGGACCGCGAACCGAATGTCCTGCGCGAGATACTCGGTCCAGCGGCCGGCCGCGCCCCACTCGTCGCGCGCGATTTCCTGCACGAGACCCACGTTGCCGAACTCCCGGCGCGCGTGTGCCGCCGCGTTTGCCGGCGACTCGCCGCGCGCGATCCGATCGCGCGCCGACATCTCGAGGTGCGCACGGAGCTCGTCGGCGAGGTCGCCCGTTAGGCGGGCGCGGCGCCACGGGAGCCAATCGAGGAGGCTCATGCGTCGTCCACCGCCGGCGGGTGCATGAGACCCGCCATCGCTTCCGACAGACACTCCCAACGCGACCGTTCGGCGGCGAGCCGTTCTCGGCCCTTCCGCGTCAGGTGGTAAATGCGCACGCGCCGGTCGCTGCCGGAGACGCCCCATTCGGCCGCGATGGCCCGTTGGCGCAGGAGGCGCTGGAGCGCGGGATAAAGCGACCCCGTTTCCACCTGGAGCGCGTTGCCGGTTTGCGCGCGAATGAGCAGCAGCAGGCCATAGCCGTGGCTGGGCCCCCAGCGCAACGCCTGGAGGATGATGAAATCGAGCGTGCCTTGCAGGAGCTCGAGGCGCGAGGTGACCGGCGTTTTGCGGGCCATGGCGGTTGCTCCACATGTAGACTGCCTACGTACAATGCGTAAGCTGCCCACCTATCGGCCGTCCGTCAAGCGCCGCCTTGTCGGCTGGGAGTCGACTCGCGCTCTTCGCAAGCGCATTGCGGTCAGAATGGCGCGAGCGCACCATACTGCACCGCTCACACGCGACATAACGCCATGCGAACGCATTTTCATTCGTTGCATTGCATATACGTACTCCTGGCCGTCGCCGCGCCGTTCGCCCGGATTGACGCGCAGCGCCCGAATCGGCTCGCAGCGAGCGAGGTCTCGATCGCGGGGACAAAACGAGTCTCGCCGGTGTCGGGGGCTACGTGGATCGAGGACGTGCACATCGTCTCGCCGGAACGCCTTGACAGCGTGCAGCTAGGCTCCGTGCTGATCGAGACCGGACGCATCACGCGCGTCGTGCGCGGCCGGGGCGGCAAGCCGCCCGCAGGTGCGACGGTCGTGTCGGGGCACGGCGGCTATCTCATTCCGGGGCTCATTGACTCGCACGTGCATCTCGCGTCGGTGCCAGGGATGGAGACGCCCTTCCCTGTCGGCGATGCGCGGCATGCGATGATCACGAAGTACTACGCGCAGTTGCCGCGCTCGTATCTCTATTTCGGGTACACGACGCTGGTCGATCTCGCGGTGTACGATCGCAGCGTGCTCGACGACTTCAAGCGCCAGCCGCTGCGTCCGGACTTGTACGATTGCGGCCCGTCGGTACCGATCGCGAACGGCTACCCGATGGCGTACGTGGCGCCTAACGAGCGGTATGCCATGTATCCCAACTTCCTGTACGACTCGGGCCAGGCGAGCGGCGTTCCTACCCGGTACGAGCCAGCAGAGCACACGCCGGCGGCGGTGGTCGCCGCGGTGAAACGGGCGGGCGGCATCTGTGTGAAGACGTACTACGAGCGCGGCTTTGGCGCGCAACGGAATTTGCCCGTCCCCGACTCGAGCCTGATCGCGCACCTGCGCGACGAGGCGCATCGCGCCGGACTCTTGTTGATCATCCATGCCAACTCGCTCGAGGCGCAGCGGTTTGCGGTCGCCGTTCGCGCCGACGTCATGGCGCACGGGATGTGGAACTGGAACTCCGCCGCGAACCCGACCGATCTCCCGCCCGACGTTCGCGCGGTGCTCGACCACGTCGTCGAGCAGCACATGGGGTATCAGCCGACCATCCAGGTGATGGCCGGTTTTCGCGCGAACTTCGATTTCGCGTATCTGCGCTCGCCTAACGTTGCCAAGGTGATTCCCGCGGACATGCTGGCGTGGTTCAGCTCCGACGAGGGACAGCACTTCAAGCGCGAGCTTGCCGAGCCTAACGTGCCGGACTCGGTGATGATGCAGCGGTACGAGCGCCCGATCGACGCGGACCGTCGCGTCGTTGCGTATCTCGCGAGGCGGAACGCGAAGTTGCTCCTCGGTACCGACACGCCGTCGGCGCCGACATACGGCAACTTGCCGGGACTCAACGGGTACCTCGAGATGCAGCAGCTCCAGCGAGCGGGGATGTCGCCGGCGCAGATCCTTCGTGCGGCGACGATCGAAAACGCCCGCGAGTTCAAGTTGGCCGGACAGATTGGCACGATCGAGGCGGGCAAAATCGCGAACCTCGTGCTGTTGAAGGACTCGCCCCTTGCAAGCGTGGAGGCCTACAACAGCATCGTGACCGTGTGGGTACACGGCGCGCCCGCAGCGCGCGACATGCTCGCCGCGAATGGACACTGATTCGCGGGTTCGACCGTTAGGCGCATGGCACGGTCGCCTGCGCCTATGAAAGTGTCGTCCAGCGTCACCATCGGCGTCTCGGTTACATAGAAGTTGGCCGTCACGCCAGCGGATATCCGCCGATCGCGCGACACCGGATCTCTGCGCCTGGAACCGTCCCCGTCGCTCAGCACGGTAACTCGGCGTGTCCGCAAGCGAGCGCGGCCTGAGACTCGCCGCGCGCCGCGCGACGCTCACCACTCGTGCGCTTCGGTCCACGGCGCTCACGTCACAGCCTTGCGCTCGAACCGTGATCCGGTTCGCGCTTTGCAGGCGCGTCATGAAAGGAGGGTCGATCGCCCTGGGACAGATCCGCCGGCGCCCCTCGTGTCGTACCAGAGCGCGATGTCCAACATCCATTCTCTTCCGGAGGCCCGAATGCGACGAGCTACCTTCGTAGTCCCCGCTGTTCTCGCGCTCGCTGCCGGTGTGCTCGCCTGCAACGACCAGCGCGCACCGACCGAGGCATCCTCTCGCGGTGTCATGGCGGCGATGTCGACCAACGCACGAGACGGCGCGCCCATGGGCACGACCGACGGCTGGGACGACGGACAGACGGTGACGTTCTTCTACCATAAGCCGTTCTTCTGCGAGGAGCCGCCCTCGAGTGGCGCGACGACGCACTGCGAAGTCGGCGAGGACGGCACGGTCGACCCGCGTCCCGGTCCGATTCCCATTCTGTTCGTCATGACGCCGATGGGATTCCGGCCGCCGGACAACACGCTGCAGTGTCCGACCGTGGGCAACTGCATCAACCACCCATCGACGATCGATCTGTCTCGCCTCGCCGGCCCCGGTGCGGCTAACGCGCCGCTGCCGGCACACAGCCACATCATCTCCAGCAGCGCGCACGCCGACGGCGGCAATGCGGGCTGGTGGGAGATCGTGGTCATCGGTGTGACGGATCCTGCCGTGTGGGACAAGATCGTGGCGGGCAAGAGCCTCGCGACGGTGCGGGCGCTTCAAGCCACCGGTGCGGGAATCACGGGCGACATCCGGTCGAACGCGTACTTATTCTTCGCCGTGAAGCCGAAGCTATGAGCAGGCACGACGCATTTATCGGCCGCCGCCGGGCCGTGGCGGTTGTGTTAGGCGGAGGGCTGGTCGCCACGGGAGCGCTGCTCCCGTGGCTCACGCTCTTCGCCGGCCTCCAGCACTATTCGGGACTGATCGGCCTGTACGGTTGGTTGGTCCTGGCCGGCGGCGCCGCGGCCGTGGCCCTCGGGCTCGCGATGTTCGTGCGCCCGGCACGCTGGCTGCACGTCGGCGGCCTCGCGCTCGGACTAACGCTGACCATTTTTACCGTATGGCTCGCGGGGCGATTGTTCGAAACGATGCATGGAGTCGGGGCGGATGCCATGTTCGTCGCTCGGCCCGGGCCGGGCCTGTTCGTGGCGATGGCCGGAGCCGTGCTCGTGGCAGCCGCGGCGGTACGGGGCGTACGACACGTGTGATTCAATCGGAGGTCGGCATGCGCCTTGATCGACTCGTCACCATCGGTATCATTGCCGCGGCCGCTTCGTGCGGCGGCAGCAGCGCGAGTCCGACCAGCATCAAGACCAATCCGCCGGCAACGAACGGCGCCGTCACCATCACGATTCAGGATTTCAGCTTCTCGCCGGCGGTCGACACGGTCAAGGTCGGCACGACGGTGCAGTGGACGAACAACGGCCCGTCGGAGCACAGCACGACGAGCGATACCGGCATCTGGGATTCCGGTGGCCTAACGCCGCCGAGTATGGGGGGAAGCGGCGCGACGTTTCAGATGACGTTCAATCAAACGGGCTCCTTCCCGTACCACTGCACGTTTCACCCGCCCTCGCTCTATCCCAAGTTCGTCGGGACGATCGTCGTGACGAACTGAGCATTTAGGCGCGGCCTCCTGCCGGCGCCCTGGATGCGATGGATGCCGTCGATCCATCGCTGAGCGCAACCGATCGTCTCACGGCGGCGCTCACGATCGCCGTGAGGCGTCGGTTGTCGCTCTGGGGCTGGGGCCAGCCGTTGCCGCGCGCGACGCTCGAGCAGCACGAGGACTACGTTCGCCTCCGGCGCCAGGCGGGCGCCAAGATCGGGACCTGGCTCGATCAGGGCAAACGCGAGGGGAGCATCGTCCGCGACGTGCCAACGCCGCTCCTGGTCCGCTTGCTCATGCAGTGGTTCTCCGCCGACCTGGCCGGCGTCGCGCAAATGACTCGCATGCGCGAAGAGGACGTCGTTGACGCCATCGTGCGCGTCATGCTCGGCGGTGTGCGCAGCGATTGACGCAGCGCGTCGGGCCGCCGCCGCGAGGCGTCTCGCCCTGTCAATTTCTCCTCTGAGTCGAGACGCAGGTTTCGGAATTCAAACCCGCGACGGATCCCGGCTGTCCAATCGACTTGCGACGCCATCCTCCACCCGGGATCCCCGCTATGCAATGGCTCGAGTTGATGCAGGCCGATCTCCGTTTCGGCCTCCGCACGCTGCGCAGCCGGCCGGCCTTCACCATCGTTACGTCTCTGACGCTCGCGTTAGGAGTCGGCGCGGCCACGGCGATTTTTACGGTGGTCGACAGCATCCTGCTTCGTCCGCTGCCGTATCCAAATCCGTCGCGGCTGGTCGAGGTGCTGCAGGAATATCCCGAGCAGGGGCTCGAGCGCTGGACGCTGTCGCCGGCCAATGTCGCCGACTACGGCAATCGCGTCCGTGAGTTCGCATCGTTTGCGGCCCATGCGCGCACGGGGACGACGCTTCAAGGCGACGGCCCCGCCGAGCGGCTCGTCGCTGAACTCGCGACGTCGAACCTCTTCGACGTGTTGGGCGTGCAGCCTGCCGTGGGACGCGCGTTCACAGCCGCGGAGGGCACGCGCGGAAACGACGGTGTCGTAATTCTTTCGTACGACTACTGGCAATCGCGATTCGGCGGCTCGCGCGACGTCATCGGCAAGGTGCTCAACCTGGACGGTGCGCCGACGCAAGTCATCGGGGTGGCACCGGCAGGCTTCGCATTCCCGCGGCCGGACGTCCAGGTGTATCTCCCCTTGGCGCTCGATGCGACGCGGGCACATCCCAACTTTCTCACCGGACTCGCACGGCTTCGTCCAGGTGTGACCGCCGACCAAGCGCGACGCGCGATGACGCAGGTGATGTGGGATTGGACATCGCAGCAACCGGGGCTGCTGCCGCCAGGTACGAATCCGCGCGCAACGCACATGCACGGCCTCGTCACGCCGCTGCGCACGGCGATGACGGGCACTGTCGCGCGGCCCTTTGCCGTGTTGCAGGCGGCTGTGATGGTCATCCTGCTCATCGCCATCGCGAACGTCGCCACCCTCGTGTCGAGCCGCGCCGCGGCACGGAGCCGCGAGATCGGCGTGCGGACAGCGTTAGGCGCAACGCCGAGTCGGTTGGCACGGCAGCTTCTCACCGAGAGTCTCACGCTCGCGGTGATTGGCGGAGTGATGGGCTGCGCGCTCGCGGCGCTGCTCGTGCGGGCGTTCACGCACTCCGGACTCGTGTCGCTGCCGCGCATCGAGGAGGTCGGCGTCAACTGGCAGGTGCTCTCGTTCGCGCTCGCGGTCACCGGAGCGTCCGGCGTTCTGTTCGGGCTTGCGCCGTTGATCGGCGCGGTTCGACTCGAGTTAGTCGGGAGTCTCGCGGGAACGAAGGGGAGCGCACACCGTGGGACGCGGCGATTGAACAACACGTTGGTCGTTGGACAGATCGCGCTCTCGTTCGTGTTGCTCGTGTCCGCCGGGCTGGTGCTCGAGAGCTTCCAGAAGCTGTTGCGCACCGATCTCGGTTTCGATCCGCAGCGCGTGATGTCGATGACGATGGCACTGCCGCCACAGCGCTACGGCATGGCGGACAAGACGCAGAACGTCATTTTCACGTCGGCGATGCTCGAACGCATTCGCTCGATCTCTGGCGTGACCGCCGCGGCTGCAATGTTTCCAGCGATCTATGCTAACGATGTGAATTCCGACGGCTATCGCGTGGAAGGCCAGGCGCCGCCCTCCGGGGCAAGCAGCGAGACGCAGACCGTGCAGATCTCCGCCACGCCAGGGTTGATCGCGACGCTCGGAATGCACTTGTTGTACGGCCGAGACTTCACGTCGGACGACCAACCAACGTCGGTGCCTGTCGTCATCGTGGACGAGGAGCTGGCGCACCGCTACTGGACTGGTGGGGAGGCAATCGGCAAACGCATTCGCATGACCGGGGATACGGCATGGCGCACGATCGTCGGCGTGGTCGAGGGCATTCGCGATGAAAACGTGGCGACGCCGGCGCGGCCGCACACCTTTTTCCCCTATGCCCAGAATCCGGGAAGTCGCCCGACGCTCGCTGTGCGGACGACAGGCGCGGCGTCCGCGACCACGGTGGCCGCGATTCGACGGACGGTCGCCGAGCTCGACGCGAGCATCGCGCTGGACAACGTGCGGCGCCTGTCCGACGCGATCAGCCGGTCGCTCGAGGATCGTCGCCTAACGGAGGTCCTGCTCGGCGGATTCGCCGTGGCGGCATTGGGGCTGGCGGCGATCGGTCTCTATGGCGTGATGGCGCTGTACGTGTCGGGCCGGCAGCGAGAATTCGGCGTGCGGGCAGCCATAGGCGCCGCGCCGGGGCGGCTCGTCGCGCACGTGCTGCGTGAAGGAGCGACGCTGGCCGTGCTGGGTCTGCTGATCGGCGCCGCCGCCGCGATGGTGGCGATGCGGTGGGTACGATCGCTCCTCTACGACGTCAGCCCGAACGATCCGATCGTGTTCGCGGTGCTGGCGACGACGCTGCTCGTGGTTGCCGTCGCGGCATGCGGCGTTCCCGCGGCGCGCGCCGCGCGAAGCGATCCGTCCACGCCGCTGCGGGCCGAGTGATTTGCCGCGTAGCTTTCCTGCGTTAGCGAGCCCGAGCGGTGCCTAACGCGCCGGGGCGACGCCCAGTCCAGCGCCGGTCGCGTGGTCGAGTTGCTCACGGCGCATTGACTTTCAGAGGAACCGTTGAACGTCTCATCCGTGTCGGGTGCGGTGATGGGCCCTGATGGCAACATCTATGTCGCGGACTATCAGCTCACGCGGATCCAGGAATTCAACGCGCACGGCCGCCTGCTCGCCACGATAGGCAATACTCCGGGCCTTCGCGGCATCATCGCGCTCGTTAGGCGAGAGTGCGGCGGCTCGAGTCGACATGATCCCTCCTGATGGTGCCAAAACACCATCTCGAATCCCTGACGTACAATGATGAGTCCACGCCCGTGCCTGCTTGACACCAGAGACTCGTCAACGCCATGGTGTAGCAGCGTCGGGCGCACCGCTCGATCTTGCACGATGCCTGCGTGCGGTTTGACGCCGGATCG
>JAICLH010000208.1 GCA_025927495.1 Gemmatimonadaceae bacterium | reverse complement strand
TCTCCTCGATGGCCGGCGAGTGGCCAGCCACTGGAGTGCGGTGCGCGACATCGCCCAACGGTACCCGCGTCTCCATGTGGATCCGGACGTGCTCTACATCAAGGATGGCCGTTTCTATACGTCGGCCGGAATTACCGCCGGCATCGACCTCGCGCTCGCGTTGATCGAAGAGGACCACGGGCCGCGTATCGCGCTGGCGGTGGCGCGTGAGCTCGTGGTGTTCCTGAAAAGGCCTGGTGGCCAGCAGCAGTTTTCCGAGCCGTTGCAGTTCCAATTGAGCGCGGCGGACCGCTTCGCCGATCTCGCGGCGTGGGTCCACGGCCACTTGCGGTCGCGGCTGACGGTGGAGGTTCTGGCGGCGCGCGCGTGCCTGAGCGTTAGGCAGTTCGCGCGCGCGTTCAAGCGCCAGTTCAGCGTCACGCCGGCCGAGTTCGTGGAGGAGGCGCGGCTGGCGGAAGCCGGGCGGCGGTTCACATCCGCGGCCCGTCGTGTGAGCGTCGAGGCCGTTGGGCGGTCGGTCGGCTATGCCAGCGAAGACGTGTTCCGCCGCGCGTTCGAGCGACGGTTCGGTGTATCCCCCTCACAGTATCGGAGCCGCTTCGGTGCCGCGTCCGGCATGGAGCGCTCGACGAGGTCCGGCTCATGATCGCGCGGTTCGGCGTGCTGTGCGTCGCGTTAGGCGTTTCGATTGCCGCGCCTGCGGCGGCGGCCCAGCAACGGCAGGGGTCGGTCGTCGAGTGGCCGGTCTACGCGCACGACGCCGCCGGGACGAAGTACTCGCCGGCGGCGCAGATCACGCGGGCCAACGTCCAGCGGCTCGTCCCCGTGTGGACGTATCGGACCGGCGACTTCTCGTTAGGCGAGGGCATGACCCGCGACGAGACGACACCGCTGTTCGTAGACGGGCTGCTGTATGTATCGACGCCGTTCGGCGGCGTGCGCGCGCTGGATCCGGAGACCGGAAGCGAGCGGTGGTCCTTCGACTCGGAGCTCGACCCGTCCGGTGACTACGGTGATTTCACCAATCGCGGCGTCTCGACCTGGGTCGATCCGCAACGGCCGCCGGGCGCCGCGTGCCATCGCCGCATTTACGTGGCGCCGGTGGACGCGCGGCTCATCGCCCTCGACGCGCGAACGGGCGAGCCCTGCGCGGGCTTCGGCGTCCACGGCGTCGTTCGGTTAGGCAACGTGCGCAACCCGGCGCAGTACACCGGCGAGTACGAGGTCACATCGCCGCCGGCCGTCATCCACGGCCTGGTGATCGTCGGGTCCACCGTTGCCGACAATGTGCGCGCACAGGCGCCGAGCGGCGTGGTGCGCGCGTTCGACGCCCGAACCGGCGCGCTGCGTTGGGCGTGGGATCCCATTCCGCGCGACGCGCCCGCTCGCGGGTACGACACGTGGCGCGGGCCCGGCGCGCACCAGACCGGCGCCGCGAACGCCTGGTCGATCATCAGCGTCGACTCGGCGCGCGACCTCGTGTTCGTGCCCACCGGCAGTGCCAGCCCCGACTTCTTCGGCGGCGACCGACTCGGCGCGAACCTCTACGCCAACTCGGTGGTTGCGCTGCGCGCCTCCACCGGCGCCATGGTCTGGCACTTCCAGGCGGTGCACCATGACTTGTGGGATTACGACGTCCCGGCCGAGCCCGTGCTGTTCACGTGGCATCACGATGGTCGCGCGGTGCCGGCCGTCGCGGTGACGACGAAGATGGGCCACGTCTTTCTGCTGAATCGCGAGACCGGGGTGCCGCTCTTTCCCGTCGTCGAGCGGCCGGTGCCGGCGAGCGACGTGCCCGGCGACACGGCGTGGCCGACGCAGCCGTTCCCGACGCTGCCGGCTCCGTTAGTCCCGGAGCGCTTCCAGGCCGACGACGTGTTCGGCCTGTCGCCCAACGACAAATCGTGGTGCGAGCAGCAGCTCGTGGGCGTCCGCAACGAAGGTATTTTCACGCCGCCGTCGCTGCGCGGCACGGTGATCTATCCCGGCAACATCGGCGGCTCGAACTGGAGCGGTCTGGCCATCGATCCCGCGCGCCACCTGGCGATCGTTCCGTCGAATCGCATCATCACGGTCGTTCAACTGATTCCGCGCGCGGATGCGCGCTCGCGCGCGATGTCGGGCACGCGGTTCGATCAATTCTCACCGCAGCGCGGGACGCCGTACGCGATACGTCGCACCTTTCTCATCGCGGCCGATGGCGCGCCGTGTTCGCCGCCGCCGTGGGGCACGCTCACGGCCATCGATCTCGAGAGCGGCCGGGTGACGTGGGAGCGGCCGTTCGGCAGCGTCGCCGGCCTGACGGGCGTTTCCGACAGCGCGCGCTGGGGCTCGCCTAACTTGGGCGGCGCGATGGTCACCGCGGGCGGCATCGTGTTCGCGGCGGGCGCGCTCGACCAGCGCCTGCACGGCTACGACGTCGAAACCGGTGCCGAATTGTGGTCCGCCCTGCTGCCGGCGGGCGTGCACGCGTCGCCCATGACGTACGTCACCGCAAGCGGACGGCAGTTCGTCGTCGTGGCGGCCGGCGGACATCGGGAACTGTATGCGGCATCCGGCGGCCGCGACAAACCGGGCGACTACGTCGTCGCGTTCGCGCTGCCATCGACGGGGGCGGCGACGCCGCACGTGTCGACGATTTCGCCGGGCCGATACGAGGGACACATGGTGCTCGACCGGTCGCGGTACGCCGCACAGTGGGTTCTGGCGCGCGGTCCTAACGGAGTTAGGCTGTCGTTCACGCTTCCGGGCGTTGGCGTCCACGGCCACGGCACGGGGCGCCTCGTCGGTGACAGTCTGACGATATCCGCCCGGTGGTCCCTGCCCGCCAAGCACTGCTCGGGAACCCTCACGCTCGGCGGCCGTGCGGCGGACGAGAATGTCGCCATCATCGGCGAACTCGAGTACGTGGACGGATGCTCGGACGGAAGAACGAAGCCGGGAACATTCGCCGTCTGGCGCGCCGGGCATCGCGTGTCGCGGGTGACCTCATCGGGACAGTGAGCAGCGTTGAGGAGATTCACTGAGCGTCCAGTCGCGCGCACGCGTGTCGAGAGGCACGAGGTAGTCAGATGGGCTCGGCGTCGCGCGGGAACTCGCGCGCGATCAAATCTGCCACGCGAGACAGGTGCGTGTAGCCGCTGGAACAGCAAGGACACCTGTTAGTGCTGCTCCGCCTGGGCATCGCGCGTGAGGCACAGGTAGGTCAGGTCGCTGAGATCCATGTGCCGCCAGGCGATCCGCTGGCGCTTGCGCCGCACCGGCAGCGAGCGGAAAAACGGCAGATGCAAGGCGGCTCCGCCTAACCGTTCCCAGAGGGCGTCGGGGCCGAGGTGGAACTCGGCGATGATCGTCTCGCCGTCGACGACTGCGAGCTGGAATTCCTCGATGCGACCGATCACGCGACCCTGGTTGTCGTGCACGCGTCTGCCGAGCAGCCGCTCGAGGTGGATTTCGCGTTCCCCGCTCATCGCCGGCCTCGCTCGATCACGTGGACGCGCAGCCACTGCTCGACGGCGTTGATCGGCGTCGCATCGACGTCGGCGTCGAATTGCAGGTAGCGGTCACGGTAGCGCAGTGCATCCCACGGAATGCGAACGGGCGCTTGTCTTCCCGTGAGGCGGCGATCCGCGCGGGCGATCCAGGCGGCGAGTCGTCGGCTCACGCGGGCGGCCAACGTCACCGCGCCGACTTCGACGGCAACGATGCGCGGCGGGCGACCGGGACGTATGGCCGCGATCACGCCATCGACGCGACCGGCGTTGCGATGTGTGCCGTCGACGAGCTGCTCGTCGAGCACGTCGGCCACGAGATGCTCGGGATGGCCGATCACGATCCGGCGATCTGCAAGGGAATGGAGATCACGCCGAGGACCATGGCGAGCAGACTGATGACGAGCACGACGACGTTGCCTAACAGTCCGTTCGTGTGGTCTCCGAGATAGGCGCGGTCGTTCATGAGCACGAGGAACGGCAAGACGCCGACGGGCAGCGAGGCGGCGGTGAGCGCCATCGAAAGATTGGTCAACGTCAGTGGATCGGCGCCGGCGAGCGCGATGACGGCGCCGATCGCGATGATGATGCTGTACGTGATGCTGAAGCGGGCGCTGCGCCGCGGCTCGAGATCCTCGCCCCACTCCCATCCGAACCCTTGCGCGAGCAGGTAGGCCAGCGACAGCGCGATCTCGAGCGTCGCGCCGAGGCACGCGATGCCTAACGCGGCAACGAAAAGCCAGAAGCCGGGGCGGCCGAGAATCGTGGTGGTGAGACGCGAAAGATCGCGGTATCCCTGCACGTCGCCGCCCGACGGCCCGAGCACGATGGCCGCGCACACCAACACCGCGAGCGAGAGCAAGCCCCCGAATCCCATTCCGATGCCGGCCACCCACCGATTGACGGCGAGATAACTCACGTCCCATTTGTCTTCGATGGCGCCGGACGAATAGAAGTAATAGAGATACGGCGAAATGGATGCGCCGAGCACGCTCACCGCGACGAACCAATAGTGAGCGGGCCTGTGAGCGGGTAAACGGGGCACGAGTCCGTGGGCGAACGCGCGGTAGTCGGGTCCGCCGTGCAGCGCGGCGACGACGAAGACCACCGTGACGAGACCAAGGAGCGAGACGCCGTTCTCGATGATCCCAAAGGTGCCCCGCCAGAGAATGAGCCAGGCCAGCAGGGCAATCGGGACGACCCACCACCGCAGCGCGATGCCTGTCGCCAACTGCAGAGCGGCCGACGCGCCGCCCATCTCCGCGCCTAACACGAGAATCGAGACGCACAGCATGACGGCGAGCACGGCGAGAAAGGCGGGCCCGCCGAAGCGCTCGCGCAGCGCATCGGGGATCGTGCGTCCGCTGCAGGCGGCGAAGCGTCCCGACATCTCCACGAGGAACGCGATGCACGCGGTCCCGATCACGATCGACCAAGCGAGGCGATAGCCGAACCCCGCGCCCGCCTGCGCCGCTGTCGCGATCGATCCGATCTCGAGGAAGCCGCCCACGCTCGTGACGATGCCGAGCGCGATTTGCAGAACTCGCTTCATGCGGGACCGATTCGTCGCATCTCATGTGCCAGTCTTTGCGGTCCGGACCAATCGCGGTATGGCGTTTGTAGGGCGCAACCGTGTCCCCGTCCTGTGTGTCGCTGGTATGTTCTTCCATTCGTGGCCTGCGATCGGTCGCGCCGCGGTGAGCGCCGCTCTGTTTTTCGTCTTCGTGGTGGCTGTAGTCCGATTCGTTGGGCAACAGGCGCGCATCACCTCGTGGCCATCACTCGAGACAGACCTCGAGAACGCGGGCGCGCTTTGGGTGGACGAACAGGTCGTGGTGGACGGAAACATGGTGTCGAGCCGTAAGCCCGACGACATTCCAGCGTTCAAAGAGGCAATGGTCGCGCTCTTCAGCGCGGCCATGCACCACGCCGCGCACAGCGAGTAAGCATTCACTCGCTGCGCGGGGCGCGGGCGGAGTTGGTCGTTAGGCCGTTGGGCGGCTCCGCTTGTCAGACGGCGAGCGACGAGTGGACGACCGAGTGGACGTCGAACGCCGGTCGGCCCGGTCGGCGTTCACCGTACGCTCGCGGCCGACTTCTGTCTCCTGCGCCGCCTCTTCGTTGATCGACTCGGTGGCCAACTGGGTCAACTTCTGGTCGGCCTCTTTCTCTTCATCGAGGGTTTGCTCGAGCAGCTCGACGTGATCATTGAAGCCCAGCTGCTCGGCCCACGTGCGGACGCTGCCGTACGCGGCGATCTCGTAATGCTCCACGCGCTGCGCCGCGGCGATGATCCCGGCGTCGAGGACTTCGGCCTCCGGCCCTTCCTCGATGAGCTCGGCTCCCTCGGAGAGCACGCCCTCCATTCCATGACAGGTCTTGCCCTTGGCGTTCTTGCCCAGGTACTCGAAGATCTGCTCGAGTCGCGTGACATGCCTTTCCGTTTGTTGCCGGTGCGATTCGAGCGCCTCTTTCAGATCGTCGTGGGACGCTGCCTTGATGATTTTCGGCAGCGCCTTGAGAATCTGGCGTTCCGCGTTGTACAGATCGCGGAGCTCCTCGACGTACAGGTCGGAGAGAGTGTGCGCAGCCATCGGTGCCTCCAGGAGTAAGTCGCATCGGTCGGAGGCAGGCGTCAATGCAATGCTCGGTCCTCGCGTCGTGAAGCGCGGCGGTTACTCGCGCGACGATCGCCGGAGCGCCTTTACCGGCTGCGCCGGTCGTCGGGATCGCTGCCTGCCGTCCAATCGTCCGGCGCTTCCTCGCCCGGGCGGTGGGGCCGATACATGATCACGTGGGCGCGCTCGAGCGTGATGAGACCGCCGCCGATCATCTCGTCGAGCTCCGGAAGAATTGCTTCGATGCGTTCGCGCGTCTCGATGCACTCGAGGTGTCAACGTCGACGTCGCGAGCGCGTACCGCCTCAGGAACCCGAACAGAAAGCAGCCGGTCACGTTGACGCAACGTGCCGATCGGGAACGGTGCGCCGCTCCAGCGCTGGACCATCGCGCCGAGTAAGAACCGTGATACGCTTCCTGCGGCGCCGCCGATGGCGACGTACCAGATCATTGGTCGCCTCGGGACAAGTCGACCTTTCGCGTTGTCGCAAGACGCTTGTGTATGGAGGCGAGCAGGGCGTGGAGCGCGTGGAGATCCGGGTCAATGACGTCCGTGACACGCGGGTCGATGGCGCCATATCCGCGGAGCTGAGCCGACGTGCTGTCTTCGAGCCGCACCATCTCGGACACGAGGATAGCGCGGATGCTTCGCGCGACCGAACGCGACTGTCCGCGCAACGACAGCTTGCGGGCCAGGCGCGCCGCGCGCGCGCGGAGTTCCGTTAGGACAGGTCGGATCGAGTCGACGAAATCGGGCGGC